>PLHN01000415.1 GCA_003139975.1 Acidobacteriaceae bacterium | reverse complement strand
CGCTCTGGGGAGTCTTCGCCTGGCACGAATTCGGCGGCGCGCCCGGCAAAGCCAAGCTTTATCTAGTCCTGATGTTCGTTTTTTACTGCCTAGGAATTCTGCTGGTGGCCAAAGCTAATGGGTAGCAACTATGTGAACGGCGGACGATCCCATAACAACAATCCGCGAAGACATAGTTCCGAAGACCCAGGTCTATGGAAAACCGAATTGCTCACGCCGCCGCTGACAAAGTCCCACAAACCGGACAAAGCTCTTGACTTTGCACACCCGAATACATTCTCATGTCGGTTTCAAAAGAAAGGGAGTTCTTCCGTCGGTCGGTTGTCATTCCTTGGTGCTTTTGTGCGCTACCTTGAGACCGGGCGGCGAGGCCAGTTCGCAGCCATGCGAACGGCCTGAAGTTGAAAAAAAGGGGATCAACAAATGTCGACGAAGAAAGTGCTGCTCGCAGCGGTCATGTGCTTCGTGCTGTCCCTCTGTCCACTGCTTTACGGTCAGGCCAACGGAAGTTTTTCGGGAACGGTCGCTGACAAGACCGGCTCCGTCATCCCCGGCGCGAGCGTGAAGATCACCTCGCAGGGAACCGGCCTCGTGCGTGATGCGAAGAGCGATGGCTCGGGCCATTACCTCGTCCCTCTGCTCCCCGTCGCGTTCTACACCATCCACGTCGAGGCGCAAGGTTTTCAAACCACCGAGCAAAGGGAGGTGCGTCTCCAGGTCGACGAGCAGCGCGAAATCGACTTCTCCCTGAACCCCGCTTCGGTCACTCAGAATGTCGAGGTCAGCGCCACCGAAGTCGCCGTCGAAACCACCAACCCCACTCTCGGCCAGGTCATCACTTCCGAGGAAGTCGCCGATCTCCCCTTGAACGGCCGCAACTTCGTCCAGCTCGCCACGCTGACTCCGGGCACCACCACGTCCTATAGTCCGTCGTCTTTCTTTTCCAGCGCCGCCAGCAGCGAGGCGGCCACGCGAGGCTCTTTCTCGCTTTCCGTAGGCGGTTCGCGCGAGCAGTCGACCGACTGGCTCCTCGACGGCAACGACAACAATCAGCTCGACGAAGGCGGCATCGGCATTTTTCCCGATATCGACGACATCCAGGAATTCAAGGTTCTGTCCTACAACTACTCCGCCGAATACNNAACCTCGACGCCAAGACTCCCTTTGTCGACACCGCCACCAAGTTCAATCTCAATCAGTATGGTGGTTCGATCGGCGGGCCGATTCAGAAAGACAAGACTTTCTTCTTCCTCGACTATCAGGCCAAGGTGCAGCGCAAAGGCGTGCCGTTCACCGGGTATGTCCCCACGGCAGGGATGATCACGCAAACCCTGGCGCAGGACGGTACAACGCCAATCTACGACGAGAGCACAAACCCACTCGGCATAGGTACGCCTGGTAATCCGCTCATCAATCCGTACCCATATCTCGTTTCCGCAGGCCCGCCTATCGTGACCGCCACCGCACCATTCATCTGTCACACAGGAACTAATATTCCTGTGACCCCAGCTCTCAGCGGGCCTTACGCTGGAAGTCAGGGACCCGATACACAATCGGGAGTAACGGACTGCCCCATCATTCCTGGAGTCTTGGTCAACTCGATCGGCGCAGCTGTTGCACAGCTCTATCCAGCGCCCACTCCCGGTATTGCTGCGACCGCCGGATATAACTATGCCAACCAACCCATCCGTCGCCTCAACGAGGGCACCGGTGACATTCGCGTCGACCACAATCTTTCCAGCCACGATTCCATCTTTGGCCGCTTCAGCTACGATCAGGCAACAAGCTACATCCCGGGAGGTTCGCCGACGTGGTCCGCGCAGAACGCTTTCGGCACCAATCAGAGCATTACCAATCACGGTCGCAACGCGGTTATATCCGAGCAGCACGTCTTTTCGGCGAACACGATCAACCAGTTCACCGCCGGCTTCAACCGCATCTTTAATCACATTCTTTCCTATGGAGACTTCGCCGCTCCCCGCTGCGAAGCCGCGACTTTGGGTATCCTCGGCGCTAACCTCGACAGCGTGTGCTCGCCCATTACCGGCTATCCCACCAACCTCAATCAGGCCAGCAATGACTGCATCAGTTGCGGCATGACGTCATTCCAGATGGGCAGTTACTTCTCCATCGGAGATCGCGGTTACGCACCCTACCAGGGCGGCACCAATGTATATTCGGTCGGCGATACCGTCGACTTCGTGCGCGGCCGCCACGACATCCGTGTCGGGGCTACCTACCGCGCCGAAGAGATGAACGTCCGAAACAACGCGTTTCAGGATGGCTATATCGTCAACTTTGGCGGCTCGACCCACGACGACATCGCCGATTTGCTCTTGGGGACCATGGGCGCTTTTTCGGCCCATGATCAGACTTTTCTCGGTGGTACCGTGGGCCGCCGCTACAAGCTGATACGCCCATTCGTCCAGGACGATTTCCGCGTGACCAGCAACCTGACCCTCAACCTCGGACTTGCCTGGGCCATCGTCACTCCTGAGACCGAAGTCAGGAACCGGCAGGCGAACTTCGATATCGCGACCCTGCAATGGTATGTTCCTGCAGGCAGCCCCGCAATCAGCGGATGCACGAACTGCGTTACCACGGATGGACGCGTGGGCATTCAAATGGACAAGACCGGCTACGAACCCCGCATCGGTTTCGCCTGGAAACCTGCCGGAAGGCAGAATCTCGTCGTTCGTGGCGGCTACGCCATTTACCACGATTCTTCCTGGGATCAGGGCGGGCAAGGCTTGTGGCAGAATCCGCCCTACTATGCTGAGGTCGACCCATATCCACTGGGCGTTTGCACTCCGTTCGGCGCCCCGGGTTGCGGTCTTACAAACGGATTTCTCCTTCCCGCCGGCACCCCAAGCACGGTCACGGTCGACGGCGGCGCTGGGGCCATTTACAACGCGCCTGTCAACCCAAGCAACTATTCTGGCACGATTCAGTCGATGAACCGCAACTTCAAAATGGGATCTGTCCAGCAGTTTAACCTCAACGTCGAGCAGGAGCTTCCCGGAAACGTCGTTTTCACTCTAGGATACGCCGGAACTCGCAGCCGTCACATCCTCGTCAGCCAGTTGAATGAAAATCTCTCGTCACCCAGCGCCTGCGGTGTCGTCCCTGGCTACACTTTGGGCTGTGGCTTCCCGAGCTTTCCGTACGCGTTTCCGTTTCAGGTCGTCGCCACCAACAACAGCATCGGTTCCGCTCAATACGACTCATTGCAGGCAAAACTTGAAACCAAGAGTGTGCGGCACGGCCTTTACGCCCTGCTCGGCTACACCTGGTCTCGCAACTTCGATACAGGCCTGACGGATGGTTTGGGCACGAATCCGGGCGCGCTCTACTATCCCTTGCCCGGAACCGCGCGTATGGATTGGGG
>PLHN01000088.1 GCA_003139975.1 Acidobacteriaceae bacterium | reverse complement strand
GCCACGGCATCTGGGCGGGCGAAGTCGGGATGGTGCTGGCGATTGTCGGCACACTGCTGCGCAAGGGCCTTCATGATTACCACCTGATCGCGATCGCGCTGGTGCTGGGCGCGATCATCGGTGTGCCTCTGGGGCGAGTTGCGATGACCGCGGTTCCGCAGCGAACCGCGCTCAGCCACGCTTTTGGCGCCCTCTGCGTGACCCTGGTAGGCTCGGCCGAGTTCTACCTGCGCGCACCGGCAATTTCCCGCTTCATGATGTCGGTGCTCTCGGTGGAAGTCATTCTGGGCGGATTGACGGTCACAGGCAGCTTGATGGCGGCGGGGAAACTGCAGGAGATCCTGCCGCAACGTCCTCTGACTTACAAAGGACAGAATCTTGTCAACTTCCTGCTCCTCGCGGTCGCGCTGGTGATTGCGGTTACGCTTGTGCTCCACCCCGAGCGCCAATCGTTATTCCCGTTCATGGTTTTGCTGGCGCTTGTGTTCGGCGTGCTACTGATTATTCCTATTGGCGGCGCCGACATGCCGACTGTAATCTCGCTGCTGAACGGCTATGCCGGCCTTTCCGCCTCGGCGATGGGCTTCGTGCTCGACAGCAAGCTGCTGATTATTGCGGGCGCGCTTGACGGATCCTCAGGCCTGATTCTCTCAATCATCATGTCGAAGGCCATGAATCGGTCGTTTACAAACGTGCTGTTCGGGGCGTTTGGGCAAGTGCAGACTTCGGCTGTGGCGGGCGAAGTGAAGCCGGTTCGCAGCGCCACGCCCGAAGAAGCGGCCGCGATTTTGTCGGGCGCAAACCGCGTGATTATTGTTCCCGGTTATGGCATGGCAGTAGCGCAGGCGCAGCATAAAGTCCGCGAGCTTTACGACGGCCTGACCAAGCGCGGAGTGGACGTCAAGTTCGCGATCCACCCGGTTGCCGGACGCATGCCGGGCCACATGAACGTTTTGTTAGCGGAGGCGGATATTCCCTACGACCGCCTGGTCGAAATGGACGAAATCAATGGGGACTTCCCGCAAACAGATGTAGCTCTCGTGATCGGCGCCAACGATGTCACCAATCCCGCGGCGCGATCGGATACCTCCAGCCCAATCTATGGCATGCCTATTCTCGACGTGGATAAAGCGCACACGGTAATGGTGATCAAGCGCAGTATGAACCCCGGCTTCGCCGGGATCGATAACCCGCTTTACTATCTTGATAACACGCTCATGTTGTTCGGAGATGCGAAGGCATTTGTGGGAAACATCGTGCGGGAACTTGGCGGCGTTCACAGCTAGCTCACTTGCTTGCGATGTGGGGAGCGAAAACGCGGCCTCGACTTGCAGAATCCTGACGGACGTCAGTCTCGCGAGGGAAGATTCGCGAGACTGGCCCGGCCAACTTTCAGGCGGCCTTTTTCATCTGCCTGAGCTTTGCCCAACGCGCTTTCTGAGCGAGAGAAATTCTCCGGCGTCCTGCAGCGGAGAGAACGCGCTTCACCCGGTGCGAGGAACTCGCATGGATGGTTATGCCTGAACCCCGGGTGAGCTTCTCGAGAACTGAGATCGCTTCCCCAAGTTTCTGGACTTGATGTTGTGCTTCCCGGCGTTCTTCACGAAGCCGGATAAGCGCTTTAGCTATATTGGTCATTTGAAATACCCCCCTCGGGTAACTACCGTCGGCCATTGTATTACTAGGTGGGCTATCCTGCCATAATTAATTAACTGCAGACAAGTAGGAGATCGAGAAAAACAAGAAAATGGCCGGCAAGAATGACCCGGGGATAACATGGCAATTGAGAACCGCACGTCCGGCAGGTTCACCCGAGGGGCGGCAAGAGGCTGGAAGAACCGAACAGGAAAAATGCGCCGACGGCGAGGCTGTAAATCGCCGTCAATGCAGTAACCACAACCTGTAAGCGCGGCAGACGCGAACTGGCTCCGAAAATTCCTACTGACAGGGCCGTCATAATGGTGTTCATTACAAGCAATCCGGCAATGAACATCGCCAGTCCGAGAAACCCCTTGCTGACCCCGCCAAGATTGGCCGCGAGCAGGAAAATCATCAGCTGGCTTGGAGTTTCAGCTCCGAGGCCATGCACGAGGCCAATCATGATTACGGATTTGGGACTGTAATTCGAGGACTTGTCTTCCGGGGCCGGGTGCTCGTGGTCATGCCAATAGTTCTTGAGTTTCCAGTGGAGCCAGCGCGCCGCTTTCGCCATCAGGTAAAAGCGGCTTTTAGGGGCGGAGTTTCCCTTCGAAAGCGACCCCAGAACGTAAATACCCAATACCAAGAGGGTGAGGCCGACGAGCCTCTCCGCGATCCGATCCATGCCATGCGGAAGCGAGAGTTGGAACACAATGACGGCAGTACCGAGAGCAGCTACTGTCGCCGCGTGTCCAAGCGCGTAAAACAGGCCCAGTCGCATGCCGCGCCAGCGGTCATTCTGCACGCTGGTGATGTCTGTAATGGCGGCGATGTGGTCGTAGTCAAATCCGTGATGGAACCCGAGAATAGCCGCCGACAGAAGCGCGAGTTGAAGGCTGTTCGGCGTGAGAGTCATGTGCTTGGAAGGTGCTCCGCAGTCCTTCATTGTTCCACAGGCAGCCGGGAATCGGAAATCGGAAATCGCTCTCCGAATTTCCCTTGGGGTCCGAAATCCCTCACCGGGGAGTAGCGCGGTCTAAAATGAGTCAATCGCGCACGGAATCAAAAGCGGCTACAATAACCGAATTCGAGACAAAATTGGAGGGAGCTGTGAATTCTCAGCATCGGTACATGGCTGCGTGGTGCGTAGGCTGTATGTTGCTTACGGCCGCTCTCTGGGCCCAGGAAGCGGATATCTCCCAACCCACAGGAGTTCCCCAAGACTGGTCCGACCACAGCATCGTGTTTACTCTCGATGGACTTGCCCAGCACCCGGAGCTGATCTATCGGGAGCCTCGCATCCTGCACCAGTTGATCCAGCGTTTTCAGGCACGCGGCTCCAATGTCTTGCGGGCAGTCGAACCCGAAGCCGTGTTCCCCGACGCCGACGCCCACCATCGCGACTGGAGCTATGCGTTAGGCAAAGGCCATGTTTCTGCAGAGATGTATCCGGCGAAGTGGACCTTCGATCCGAATGCTCAACCCAGTTGCGCGAATGATTATGTGGTGTTCGGTCTGGCCACGGCGGGTGCTGCGTTGGGCCAGGCCAATCTGGTTGCATTCAACAACCTGTATACCGGTACCGGCGGATTGTGCACGACCGGGCCGAGCGTGTACTTTGCCTACAGCGTAACCACGGTGACCGGGGGAAAGGTTGTAACTTCTCCGGTAATTTCGCTGGACGGGACCAAGATCGCTTTTGTGGAGAGCCTGGGGACTGCGTCCATTTTCCATGTGCTGACGTTTACGCCTGGGCAAGGCGGAGTCACGACCGCGGCCACGCCAACGGCGATGACTTCACTCACCTATTCCAGTGCCAATACGACGACTGCGTCTCCGTGGATTGACTATAGCGACGACCTAGTCTACTTGGCCGACGACAACGGCGTTCTTTATAAGATCACGGGAGTTTTTAAGGGGACGCCAACACTGGTTACTTCGTCGCCGTGGCCAATCACGGTTTCCAGCGGTTCGCGCCTCAGCCCCCCCGTACTCGACAGGTCACGCGGCCTGCTAATGGCTGGGGGCAGGAACGGCGACCTCTACGAGATCAACACGTCAACCGGCGCGGTCTCGGTACTGATCGTCGGTTCCCATGGCGCCCCAGGTGGGGGCGTGGTGCCGCCGCCCATCGTTGACGTTACTAACGGCACGACATTCGCGGTCAGCGGCAATGACGGCACCTCAGCGGTTCTTGTGCAGGCTGATACGGTGACTCTTACCCAGTTGGCAAAGGCCCGGATCGGTGTGGGTGGAACCAGTGGGACCACCATTAATATTTATCAACCCGCACTCAGCAACGACTATTACACGAGTCCGTCCAGTGGAGCGATCTACGTATGCGGGACTGGAACCGGGACAGACACATCGCCGTGGGCGTACTCGTTTGGTTTTACCGGACGGACCATGCTTACAACCACGGCGTCCACGAACCACCTGGTCACGTCCGCTGCCGCCACGTGTACCTCATGGACGGAGTTTTTCAACCCGAATATCGGCACTAACGGAACAGATTTCTTTTTCTTCGGATTGACTGCGGGCTGCCCGGGCACGGGCAGCACGGGCTGCGCGGCATCGCTGACAACGACTTCCCCGACGCTCACGACCGAGCCTGTTGACGGGGGGCCCAGTGGAATCGTGGTCGACAATTACAGTACGGCCGGACAAGCTTCCAGCATCTATTTCACGGGTGAAGCAATCGACACGGCTTACAAACTCACGCAGAACGGGTTGAAATAGAAACCAAGGGCCCTGGACAGGCTCATGATTCTCAAACCTACCGCAGGGTCCTTATCCCGCTGATCGGCGGGGAATTCTGTCCGGTTCGTAGCTACTCCCTGGTAATTTCCCAGCCATTGTCTCTCTTGCTTAGGAAAATCGTGACTTTGGTCGGGTCCGCGTGGTAGAAAGCGGCTCCGAATTTGTCAATCAAGGTCGAGCGTTCCCAGGTGTTGAAAGCCTTCACGGCAGGTCCTGAGGCGTCAAACAGGTCCCCTGCCTTGGTGGTTTCCCATTTCCAGGAGTAATCCACCGACGCTTTCAATGGGCTCAGCATAGTGACCTTTCCAACCTCCACGAGCTTACGCTGTGCCAGTGGCACAGTGTACTCAGTCCCGTCGTTGGTCTTCTTTTCCTTCACGGCCGCGACTGCCGTCAACCATTCCTGTCCGCTGGGCGTTAGCGACACGGGAGTTTTTCCCTTCTGTCCCTTTTCGATCTTGAGATACCCCGCCTTCTGCAGCAACCGATAGCGTGGATCGAGGGGCGTCTGATCTTCAACCGCTCCGGTCGAAAAGTGCAAGGTCGCGGGACCCTGGCGTTCCATTGCTGCCAGTATGATCGGACTGACTTCAGCGGTGGTAAGTGTCGTTCGGCTCCACAGTACAAAGTAAAGGGCCACTCCGGCGATCCCCACAATAAGGGTAACCATCAGAAGTAAAGGAAGAATGGAAGAACTCTTTTTTTCCAACTCCAACTCTTGCTCGAACATGACATCCTCCATGAACGGCGTTGCGCGCACAGGACGAACTGCTCTATCCCAACTCAATTTTGCGCCCGGAACTGCCTTGGCCCTGTGACGTAGCTCACACAGCGAGGTTGGAAAGTCACTAACCATTCACCTGTCCCCCCGCATGGCTAGACAACTATTTGCAAGCAATTGCAGCTGCGGTTGAAGCCGGTTGAAGTTGCCGGCTACTTAATCACCGAAACATACTGATGCCAAAAGACTTAGTTTGTGGAGACACTGGAAAGACAATTGCGCCAGGAGACGGCATGTTGAGTTTCTGCCCGAAGGCGATGGAGGGAGGTGTCGAGGCACCTGTGGGCGAAGGGACTCCCGGCGAAACTTCTTTTCTTAGGCGGGGTGCCGCGATATTGTTGCTGCTGACCTTCAGTTGCCCCCCCGGGCGGTCGTCCACGATCAGGCCGCTGCGCGTGAATCCGCACNNACCGTATTTCGCTCTCGCGATCAGAAATCGACCTGAGCCGCGCGCCCGCGCACGTTTCCGAACTCGCGCCTACGATGCCGACATTGGCTGTGCCTAGTTGTGAGAGCGTGCAGCCGGCCGAGGCTCTGCTCACTCCCGATCCTCTATTGCCGATTGCGCCCGATGGTCCGCTGGTGCGAGTCAGTTTTGTGATTGGTCCCGACGGACGCGTGCACAGTCCCTTCGTGCTTTACAGTGGAGGCAGCAATGAAGATGCCGCGGTACTGCGCGCAGTGCGTGGTTGGCGGTACCGCCCGGCGCTCTGTAACGGCGTGCCCACCGATTCGGAAGTGCGCGTACGATTCAGCATCCACGAATGAGCGAATTCTCCTACAATAGATCGCGATGAGGTTGCCGTGAGCGACGAAAACAAGCCAGTCGAATCGGACGAAAAACCTACCGGAAGCAAGGAGATCGAAGATTTTTTTCAACGCCTTCCGGCCAATTTCCGTTGGCCAAAGCCAAATGCCGATGCGGTAGCGGCGGCGGTAGAAGCCATCCAGCGAATGTCTGGGGGCGCGGCCGTCGCACAGGATCTGGCCTCGATCAACGATGCCGCCGACCTGTCGAACACGTGCGGTGCCTGCGGCGGGACTTTGCCGACGACCGCGCGTTTCTGCGTGTGGTGCGGACTTGCGCGGGACGGTTCCGGGCCGGCTGCGAATCAGCAGCACGTTCATCATCACTATCATCATCTCGTACCTACCCAGAACCCGTCATCGGTTGCGGCCGCAACCGAGACTGAATCATCGGGTCCTCGGGGCCGCGCCTCTGGCTCTCCGGGCCCGGCGCCGGGAGGCCGCGCAGAAATCGCTGCCCGCCAAGTCGCCCAGGATTGGGCGCAGGCCTGCAATACGCGGCACATCGATGACCTGGTCGAGCTCTATGCAGCGGACGCGACCTTGATTCGATCCAGCGTTCCGCCCGTACGCAGCCTGCCTGCCATCCGCGAATTTCTCTTGTCGATGCTGGAAGCCGGGTTGGGTGAAGTTGAACTGGAATCTTTGCGGCTGGAAATGATGGGTGAGATTGCGATGGACATTGGCCGCTGCAAGATGCTGGTCCCGGTTGCGATGGGGAAGCGGCGCGAAGAGCGCGGGAAATATCTCATCGTGCTTGTCCGCCAGCCTGTCGGCACGTGGAAGATTCTGGCGGACTGCTGGTCTTCCGATCTGCCCGTGACCGCGCCGCCCGAACCCGCGCACCGAAAAGGGGGCGAGCCCGCCCCACCGGCTCAGAAACGCCATTAACTGCCGTCCGCAGTTGTCTGCCGCAGCGGCGCAAAGAAAACCCCGATCCTTGGGGATCGGGGTCGATTGATGAGACGACGCTAGTCCGCCTAAGGTCGCCTAGTTGGTGCGTGGCGTAAACAGCTGCCGATAGCTCAAGCTCTCCACGTCGCGGAACATGGGTGTTCCGGGGGGCAAGCCGTACGGATTTTCAAAGTCTACGTCGAAGATGAAATTTCGTACGGGCACGCCATATACGGAATTACAGCACTTGTAAAACCCGGTGTTGTAGGTTGAATAAAACAGGCTGGCCATTGAGCCTTTGTAGTTCTCGGTGACTCCACCAGAACCCCAATTTTCAAGCAAATGAAGGTAGTTGTGAATGCCTCCGTCCGTGCCTGTGTCGTCAGCCTGGCCAGGCCAGCCACTCGTCGGGTAAGTGAACGTCATGTTCTTCCCGGCGGCGATTGCTACGCGATAGTAAGTGCTGACGGTAGGCCGATTCCCTACGTTTGTAGGCGAGTTGTTGCCGGTTGTGCCCAGCATGCTGACTCGGTCGTCCCAGTTGTTTGACAGGAGGGTGACTGCATCGGCGATCACAGCCGCGGCGGCCATTCCAGGTTTGTCCACTCCGGTTGTCCAGGTTGTGTCGGCGGCATTGGAGTTGTAGTCGCCCTGGATATACACCGGATTCTCCGAGGCCACTGTGAATCCGCCGTTGTAGGTTGATGTGGAGCCGTCTGGGTTGGTGATAACAATCGGGCTGGGGTTCAGCGGCAGGTTGCCAAGCGATCCATCCACCAACTTCAAGACGTGGCGCGCGCCGCTGACCCAGTTCTTGCGGGCGGTTCGGCCACATGATTTGATTCGATTATTGGCGTCGCCAGCTGCGTCCGAGCCATAGGCATTGGGGTTCGGGTTCGTGCTGACGATCAAGGTATTCAGGTTCTGGGCAGCACTGGCAACGGTACCGTTGAAACCCAGCCCCAGGTTATACGCGCCCCATTTGTCGTCCAGGGTATTTCCATTGTCGTCCTCGGGAGAAACCAACTGTCCCGTCATTCTTGTTTCCAGCGTGCCATCGGGCACGCCGTTGACACTGGAAGAGTTAATCGTATCTTCAAGCCCTGAGTCCCCGGTCTTTGTGTTCAAAGGGTGCGAGGAGGCCGCGTTCGGGCTCGGGAGCATGCCGCGGCGATCGGAGAAATA
The DNA here is from genome assembly GCA_003139975.1 of Acidobacteriaceae bacterium. GTDB lineage: Bacteria > Acidobacteriota > Terriglobia > Terriglobales > Acidobacteriaceae > Acidiflorens. The sequence goes on along the minus strand of PLHN01000088.1, from coordinate 5,638 downwards.
GAGAATGTAGCCGTTCTGTGCAGCGGAATTCACATTCGTGCCGCTCGTGGCACCGCTAATCGAACCCGACAACCAGCGCTTCAGGTTGCCCACGTCGATTTCGACGGCGTTCATCACTCCGTTAGTCGTGCAACTGTTGTCGGTGTTTCCGTTGACGCCCGACCAGTCGATGTCGCGGGGCTCGCCTTCGCGTACATCGTAGAAGTTGATGGGATACCAGTTGTACATGGTGATGCTCTGCGGAGTCGTTGCAGAGGTAGCGCTCGGAGTAACGCCAAACGCCCAAACCCCCGCTTTCCCGGTTGTTGCTGAGGTGCCTGATGCCGCTAACGCCAGCGTATCCGCGGGCAGTTGGGGCGGCCGGCCCGGGGTCCATGCCAGACAGTTGCTCGTGCCGACGGCCCCGCTCCAACTGGTGCAGGCAGGAGCATAAGCGTTGATGGGAACACCACCGCCAGTAAAAGTGCCGGTGGAAAGAGCGGTGAGCGAGCCTGCCGGGCAGGACGCCGCGGTGCACATGGTGGCGAGGGTGCCGGGCGTAGTGTTGCGATCGGCCGGTTGTTGGAGGATCAGAATTGCGTTCGGATTGATCGGGTTCGAAGTCCCAGTCGCAGGCACACCCGCACCATTGGCGGTGGGCGCAGTGACGCCGCGAGCAAATCCCAAGGAAAGCCACTCGTTAGTTACGGGGACCCAATTGCCAGACGTCTTGTCGAGGTATTCCACGCGCAGCCAGCCATCAACCAGGCTCCAGGCATCGTCAGTCGCATAATTGTAGGGCGTCAGGGCACCCGAAACGGTGGGAAGAGCGGGATTGGGAGGAGCGTAGTAGGGATATAGGGCCGCATATGCGCCGGTCCAGGGGCAGAGGAGTGCGGACGGTACCGGCGGTACGCTGGTCGAAATCACGTTTGAAGGTGGACAAAGACTAATAGTCGGCGTGCCGGGATTACTCCAGAGGAATGGCTGGGTGGCAGGATTGGGTGCGGCAAAGGCAACGCCCGCTGCCGAGGCCATCGCAGCCGTCCAAGTCAGCGGTAGTACGCCCCAGTCGTCTGCGGAACAGGCGGTGCCCGCGCACAGGGACGGACTGGGCACGGCATTGGAAGCCGAAGCGAAGTACAGGTTATAGCTGCCCGCTGACGGAGTCCCGAAGTTAGCGGCAACGTAGTTACCCGCAGCCATCTTAACTCCCCACTGCGTTGCGGTGGTCGAGGTCTGCGCGACGTTAGCCAAGCGGACGTTTTGCGAATCGGAAGCGCCGGTGCCGTTCTGGAATTCCGCCGGATCGTCGCTCAGCAACACGCGAATCTGTGCCATGTTGTACTCGCGCGATTCACCGAGCAGTGAGGTGGAACTCTCGCCGCTTCCATCTTGCACGCTGCCCGAGGTGGGCGGCGGGCGGCGAATGATTTCGTAGGGGAAGGTGGTTCCGCTGACGAAGGGCATGGACAGTTTCTTAGCGCCTGTTCCGGTCTGCCCGGAAGTCTTGTTTCCATAGTTCCCATTAATGACCATGCCGTTGGCGCCGCTCGAGCCGGTCGACCAACCATTGAAAGCAGTGCTATAGCTGGACTGTGGCGGATTGCCGCCTAAACCCTGCACGCTGCCATCCCCCCAGGGACTACTGGTGCTAACGCCGGCCATGGCCGTGCAAGAATTCGAGGTTGTGGAGGGCGCCACACTCGGGCTGGTTTGGCTGCAAGCGGTGGTACTGCTGGAGGTGGGAACATAGATGGTGCCGGGCTTGTCGCTTGGAAATGTATTGGGCAGGACGGTGCGAACAATATTGCCGTAGGCCGCGACCTTGCTCTGAAAGGTCACGAAACTGCCACCATTCGCGAACGGGTAGAAGTCGCCGTTGGCGTGCACGGGCCCCGCGAAAGTCATAGGGGAGCCCGGGAAGATGGAGCAATCGCCATCACAAAACATTCCGAACTGAAAGACTGGAATGAGTGCGACCTGCGCCTGGCGGGTCATGCTGACTTCCTGCGCGCCGAGCGTTTGTGCCGTGATCGTCATGTTGACCGGAATGATCTGTGCATACAAACCCTGGTTTGGTCCGGACGTGATATTTCCCCAAGTATGCGAAGGTTCTGAGGTCAGCTGCAAAGCCGTGCTGCTGCTGCAATTCACCGTGCCGCCGGGTTGCACCTGATAGAGCGGAAATGTGATTCCGGTCAAGGTGGGCGTCAGGCTGTTGATGCTGCAGATATCCGCGACGGTGGGGGCCTGCGCGCTCTTGAATACCGCACTCAGGTCGGAGTACATTTTTTCGATGCCACCTTCGGCGGCATGATAAGCCAGGTTATTCTGCAGATCGGTCGCTCCCACCTTGCCTTCGGTGTTGACCATCATCATCAGACCAATCGCCATCCCCGACAGCAACAACAGCAACAGCAAGGACGCAATCAGCGAGAATCCCTTGGTGCGCAGTCTGGCGTTCTTCATAAAAAATCTCCCCTTGGTATCGTTCCCCATAGCGTCGCTCCCCATTGCGTTACCCGCCTTCGCCATCCTCGCCTTTAATTGGGATAGTTGTTGATGTATGTCAGATTGCGGGCGCTTACAGATGTCTCCAAATCCAGAGTTTGATAACCCTTTCCCATGCCGTAGCCGGATCCCTGCAGCGAGCTGTCGATCGCCATATTCTGAACGTTGATCTTGGTGATCTGGTTGGGAAGAAGCCCGGCGGAAGCCTGGCTGCAGCCATCCGTGCTAACGCCATTGATCGGATTCGCGGCACTAGCGCCGGGATTGCTGCAGCCGACCGCCGGCGTGTTCGTGCTGGCATTGAAAAGGTCGTAAGTGAACTTCATGTAAGCAACACTTTCCGCCACCGGCATTGGGGTGTGTCCGCTGATCTGCCGCATCAGGCGCGTGGGAGTGACGGTGTTGTCGATGTAATAGGTGATCACCAGAAGACGCGATGCGAACGCGGTGGTGAGAGGACTCGCCACGTACTTGCTAGCCAAGGTCTGAGGGACGGCCGCTGCCTGGTTCATATGCAGCTTGTCGCTGGCGGCGAAGGGAACAGTGAAAGTGGTTTGCCCGGAGCCGTTTGTGCCTTGAGTAGTGGCGCCCGTGACTTCGGCAACCACTTGTGGGCATGGCGAAGTGTTGCCGACGCAAAACAGAACCAGATCGCCCGCCGTCAGACCCACTGCTGTATCGTTCAAGTTTTGGACAGTGGCGCCGTTCGCGGTGCAATTGGCGCTCGTGGTGGTGGGTTGTGTGAAGACCACCGTCGTTGCACTTGTGATGGCGGCCGTGTAGCAGTCCAAATAGAAAGCGGGATCGGTGTAGACGACTGTGACCGTGTCGGTCGGCTGCCCCGAAAGGGTTGGGCCGGCATTGTATCCCGGCACCAGGCCGTAAAGATATGGCGTACCGCTCTGATTCGGATACTGTACGCCGTTGGTTGTGCTGGGCGGGAGGTAGCACTTCGTCTGATCACAACCGAATATCGGGATAGTCGAGGACGTGGGCAGTTGAATCTCCGCGCCGTTGCCGAGGCCTGCTCCGGCCAGACTTAGGTCCTTAGTCAGCATGTTGGAGGCGGCGCGAAAATCCTGCTGCATCTCGGCGCGCTGCGAAACTATCCAGGTCGCCCCTACACCCTGGACGTACAGCTGCACGGCGGCGCCGACCACGACCGTTCCGAGCGCGGTAGCGACCACCATTTCCAACAAGCTGAACCCTCGCTGACGCTTTGTTGAGCGATTGCGCATAGCCCCCTCTTACTGAAACTCTGAAATATACGAACTCAAGATGTATGTCTTCTGCGCCCGTGTCTGTGGTGTGGCGTATTGCACGGTGATGGTCACGTTGCGCAGCGTTGCATTCACGGCCGAGAGCGCAATTGAGCGCTGGTAGCCGGTCAAGGGGATGTACACATCATCTGCGGTCCCGAAGATTCCATCCGGTCCGGGATCGTGCAACGTTTGGCGCTGGGCTGAGGTCGCGTCGTCTGCTGTCCCGTAGATTCCATCACTTCCGCCGCTGTAAATCTGCTGCAGTCCGGTCAAGAAGATGCCGCACGTGGCGTCGCCAGTGACGGGGCAATTGGTCGAGCCCACGTTCTGGATGTCATCCCAGCCGATCTGCGTGGTGTTGCGCGCGGTGATGATGCTCTCGTAGGCTTCGTTGGCAAGTTGTTTGGCGATCATGTCCTCCTGCGAGGTTTGCGTAGTAGCCATGGCCAGCCCGAACACGCCCAGCAGACTTACCAGACCAATGGTCAGCACAGCCATCGAGACCATCACTTCGACGAGCGAAAAACCCGCCTCTGCATTCGTGCGTGCTCGAAGAATCTTTTTTTGCTGGATCATTGCCGCATCCATTGATAACCTCCTCCGCTCTTGGCATACAGGCGCCAGCCGTGAATGCGGCCAGTGCCACCCCACAGGGTGATCGCCCGCGAACTCAAGAGGTTTCCCGATTGCGCGATGTAGACCACGCCGCCGTCCCAACTGCCCGAACAATTTCCCGTCCCGTCCTCGGCGTTCTGCGCCGAACCGTCCGGGCAGAAATACACGGTCTGCACTCCTGCGGTGTAAGCATCGGCGGCGAAGCCCAAATCAATTGGGTAAAGGGAAGAGTTATAGTAGCCGTCAGGGGCTGTCAGGGCAGTGTTGGGAAGCCCAGTTTGCGCGAGGAATTTCACGTCCGTCGGAAATTGATAGGTCACGGCACTCTGCTGGCCGCTATAGCTCGTTCCCCCCGTAGGCAACACCGGCGCTACTACGATCGTGTTCGGCGAGGCCGTGCTTGAAAAAGTCACCGAGTACGACGTGCGCTGCGCCACCGCGTTGTCGCGCGCCAGCCGCATCGCTCCCAGAGTGGTGTCATACGCGTTGATCACGTGCTGCTGATTCAGCAACGGCACCAGCGTCATGACCGAGATCACGGTCACCACAATGCTGATCGCGAGCGTGATCACCATCTCTACGAGGCTGAAGCCGCTAACTGTTTTGCGGTTATGTTCCGCATTGATTCTCATTTTTCGTCCCCACCTGCTGAGCAGGCAAAAGTCGATGCTCTCAGCTCGCGCCTCGGGAGCAGTCGGGCAGGGGATAGCCACCGAATACACGGCCGAGTAAGTCGATGTTAGGAACAGGTGGCGGCCGCGTCAAAGTACCGGGGTACATCGGCCTTTCGGTCCCTGGCCTTTCGTAAGGTAATCGCGGGAGAGTTACTTGCGGGCCAGTACGAACCTGTGGGCAGACGGCGTGCGCTTTGGACGATTGGCTGGCGCGGACTGGCATGGTGTCTCTCCGCGCCGACACCGAATCACCAATGTTTTTCCGTGACGCAGGTAACTTGTGGCGAGCGCTGATTTTCTCTTACGATCCGAGCATCATGGATTTGCGCGCGCTGGTGGTGTGCTCGGACCAGAAGTCAACGAGCCTGTTGACGACGGTTTTGTCCGAGAAGGGGATGGTAGTAGAAGCGACGCCGTCGATCTCGCACGGATTAAAGCTGCTGGGCGAGGAGCGCTATGACGCCATCATTTTCGACTATCGCGCCGACCAGACCTCAGAAGAATTTCTTGCGCGGCTGCGGCAGTGTCCCAAGAATCGCGCCACAGTTTTGATCGCCATCGTAGACGCTGAGTTCAACACTCGCCCCATTTTCG
>PLHN01000308.1 GCA_003139975.1 Acidobacteriaceae bacterium | reverse complement strand
GCCGGTGGCCGCGGTGCTGGGCGCGGCGATTCCTACTATGGTGACCGCGTTTACGGAAGGCTTTCCGGGCAGGCGGCACGTCGCCGGTTTCATTCTCGCGGGTGTGGGCGTGTGGCTCATCTCGCGCACCGAGGCTGGCCAGAGCGAAGGGGGCAAAGGCCGGCCCGAAGGCTTGGGATTGGCCGTGCTCGCGGGTTGCGGCTTTGCCGGCTTTTACCTTTGCATTCATCAGGCGGGGAACGGGTCGGCGCTTTGGATCGCGGTGTGCTCGCGCTTTGGATCGCTGGCGGTCACGTTGGCCATTGTTGTTTTCGGCGGACTGGTGCGCGCGCTGCCGCGGCCGGTGGCAGGAATTGCAGTGGTTGCCGGGATTCTCGATATCACCGGGAGCACGGTATTCATCCGCGCGGCGCAGATCGGACGACTGGACTCGGCAGTGGTTTTGAGCTCACTCTATCCGGCGGTAACCGTGGTGCTGGCTCGCGTGTTCTTGCACGAGCATTTTAGCCGGGGGCGGACTTTGGGAATGGTGGCGGCGCTGGTGGCGGTGCCGATGATTGCGGGGTAAGCGATTTGCGAGGACAAACCGGGAAACAAAAGTCGGGTGCATCATCCCGAGAAGGCTAGCGGTCCTCTAGAATGGCGGGAGACTGTGGGGGTCTGTATGAAAACTCTTTTGGTGGTGCTTGTTCTCAGCTTCGCGCTTTCCGCGATGGCTGCCGATGGGAAATCGGTTTCTTACAAGTCGGGTGACGAGACCGTNNATCCACGAATGGTGGGGACTGAATGATTGGGTGAAGGAGCGGGGTTCCAAGCTTGCGGATCAGGGATATGTTGCGTTGGCCATCGATCTGTATCGCGGGAAGGTTGCCGACACGCCGGATATGGCGCACGAGTTGATGCGCGGGGTTCCAACGGATCGGNNATCGGCTCGATCGGCTGGTGCATGGGCGGAGGATATTCGCTGGATGTCGCGCTGGCGGAGCCGGGGCTGGCGGCGGCTGTGATCAACTACGGCCACCTGGCTACCGACCCGGCAGAAATGAAGAAGATCCAGGCGCCGATCCTTGGACTGTTTGGCGGGCAGGATCGCGGGATTCCGCCGGAAGACGTTAAGAAGTTCCAGCAGGCGATGGAGCAACTGGGCAAGAAAATTGAGGTGAAGATCTATTCTGATGCGGGGCACGGGTTTGAAAACCCGAATAACAAGGAGGCGTATCGCGCGGAGGATACGGCTGATGCGTGGCTACGCACGGTGGCTTTTCTGACGAGTAATTTGAAGAAGTGAGCGGGGAAAAACGCCAATCGCTGTTGCAACCAGTGGAGCTTCAATCAAGCGCGGGCAAAGCCCCGAAACCATGGGGTAGGATTCTCTCGGCTTATCGGGACTTCTTTGCTGCATTCTCTTCTTGATCCTTGGCTACCGTTCTCTGAGGGGCGCACTTTATGCGCCAAAGTGCGGTTCAGGAATTTCCACTTGCCAGATGGTGCCCTTCTGGTTACTATGCAGCGAGCTTTTTTTGACGTGTTGACTCGCGCGCTATGAATATTGGTGAAACGATTCGGAATTTCCGCTTGCAGCGGAGTATGTCGCAAGGAGACATCGAGAAGCGCACTGGCCTGTTGCGCTGCTACCTTTCACGCGTGGAGAACGGGCACACGATTCCATCGCTGGACACTTTGGCAAAGATCGCCAGCGCTATGGATCTGCCGCTCTCGCAGTTTTTCGCCGAAGGTCACTCGAACGGCCATCACCAAAAGGGCTTGCCCCAGCTCTCCGACGATGAGGTGCGCTTCCTCAGCCAGATGCGGCGCTACGCCGCAAACCTGAATGACAGCGACCGGAAGCTGGTGCTGGCGATGGTGAAGAAGATGGCGGCGAGCGGAGCGAAGTAGAAAGAACCGTCGCTCGTCGTTGGTCGTTCGCTTTTCGGCCCTCGCCTCGTGACTTTCGTACCATCTCCCCCAGGGCCACTGGGAATCTGCCATCGGCGGCATTCTGCCGCTATGCTCGTGGCTAGGGGATTCCCTGTGACGATTGATGAAGAGTTGAGTCTCCTCGACCAGCAGTTGCGACGGCTGAAGATCGAGTACGAGATTTTCTTCAATAACCCGGCCAAACGGCCTCCCACGGACATTGAGTGGAAAGTGCTCAGCCTGCTGCGCAAGTTCAGCGACGGGGCACGGATGAAGTTCGCGCAGCGCTACAAATACAACGAAATGGCGCAGCGCTATGCGGTGCAGAGCGACCTGTGGCGAAAGAAGATGCGCATTCGCGAAGAGGGCTACCGCGCGCCCCACGAAGCCATGCTCTCAGTGCAGGGCGTGCGCGAGAGTCAGGAGCGGGAGGCAAAGTTCCCTACGGCGTATGGCCTTAGCCGAAAAGGCGGAGCCGCCGGAGCGACGGGCGGCGAGGCTGCCGAAGCACAGGCTTCTGAGGCTGGGGCATTTTCCGTGCGGGTTTCGGGCTCGGTCACCGAGCGCGAAAAAGTTGCAGCGCTTTATAAGGCGCTGGCTGAGGCCAAGGCAAAGACTGGGGAAAAGACGGTGGGAACACTCAATTCTTTCACTTCCTTCGTACAGAAAAAGACCTCCGAGATTCGCCGCGAGCACGGGTGCAATACCGTGGAGTACTCGATTGAATTGCAGAATGGGCAGGTCAAGCTGAAGGCGAAGGCGAAGCAGTAGGCAGTTGCCAGGCCGTTGTCAGTTGTCAGTGGCCAGTAACATCAGGCCGAGATTAACCGCATCGTCCGGGCTCTTCACAAATCCGCAGAACAAAATCGCGACGGGGCAGTTTTCGATGCACAGCCCCTATAAAGGGCATCTGTTTGTTTGAGGTTGCGGCATCGCTGAAGCATGCCCTGATACGGACCCATTCTCACGACGGCTGATTAACAGTGTGCAGGGTATTGGCAACTCGGTGTTGCCTGCGCCTGCTAGAATTTCCCTTCTATAATTCCATTTCTTATCGAGGCATTCATGTCTAAAATTCAACGCGCCATTCTTAGCGTCACCGACAAAACCGGGCTGGTGGATTTTGCCCGCAAACTGGCTGGGTTGGGGGTGGAGTTGGTCTCGACCGGCGGGACTGCCAAGCTGTTGCGGGATTCGGGGATTGCCGTCAAGGACATCTCCGAACTGACGGGCTTCCCGGAAATGCTGGATGGGCGGGTGAAGACGCTGCATCCCAAGGTGCACGGCGGGATTTTGCATCGGAGGGAAAATGCCGGACATCGGGCGGCAGTTGCCGAGCTCGGCATTCCGGCAATCGACATGGTCGTCGTGAATCTTTATGCCTTCGAAAAAACTGCAGCCGAGCCGGGTGTGCACTTCGACGAGATCATCGAAAACATCGATATTGGCGGGCCGTCGATGATCCGCTCGGCTGCGAAGAATTTTCAGGATGTGGCGGTGGTGACTTCACCTGCTGATTACGGCGCGATTGCCGATGAGATGGGACGGGCGGGGGGCACGCTGTCGAAGGAAACCAAATGGCGGCTGGCGCAGAAAGCGTTTGCGACCACGGCGGCCTACGATTCGGCGATTGCATCGACGCTCGAGCGCATCTCGGCGGAGGGCGGCTATGCACTTGCGCCGCGGACTAATTTTCCGGACACGCTGCGGCTCAGCTTCCACAAGCAAATGGATCTGCGGTACGGGGAGAATCCGCACCAGAAAGCGGCCATGTATGCCGACGACTCCGGGTCGGGCGTGGCCCATGCCAGACAGGTGCAGGGCAAGGAGCTTTCCTACAACAACATCGTTGACCTGCAGGCGGCGTGGGACCTGGCTTCGGAGTTTGATGAGACAGTTTGCGCGATCATCAAGCATACGAATCCGTGCGGGACGGCGACGGGCAAGACGCTTGCGGAAGCGTACGTGCGGGCGTTGGAATGCGATCCGGTATCGGCGTTCGGAGGCGTGATTGGAGTAAATCGGCGGGTGGATGCGGCGGCGGCGGCGGAAATGGCGAAGCTGTTTCTGGAAGCGATTGCTGCGCCGTCGTTCGACCCGGGGGCAAAAGAAGCGTTCGCTTCCAAGAAGAATCTGCGGCTGGTCGAGGTTCCGCAAGCCCATTCTAACGTCGCAGAAAACGCGACGTTAGGATGGGGCACCCGCTGGGTGGTCAAGGACATCTCCGGAGGGATGCTGGTGCAGGATGCGGACCTGCACAGGCTGACTGCCGGCGACTTGAAGATCGTGACGAAACGGGCGCCGACGGCCGAGGAGAAACGCGCTCTGCTGTTTGCCTGGAAGGTCTGCAAGCACGTGAAGTCGAATGCGATTCTCTATGCGCGCGACGGGCAAACGGTGGGCGTGGGCGCGGGTCAGATGAGCCGCGTGGATTCGTGCAAGATTGGGGCGATGAAGGCGCAGCTGCCGCTCAAGGGTACGGTGGCGGCCTCGGATGCGTTTTTCCCATTTCCTGATGGGGTTGAGGAGATTGCTACGGCGGGAGCGACGGCGATTATTCAACCTGGGGGGTCCGTGCGCGACCAGGAAGTGATTGAGGCGGCGGATCGGCTGGGGTTGGCGATGGTCTTTACGGGTGTTCGGCATTTCCGGCACTAAGGCGCGGACGATTCCGGGACCTTCAGCTGTCACCGAGGTCCACCAACAATGACGGGCGCGAACCCTTCGACAAGCTCAGGGCAGGCGTCGGGTCCGCTGCTTCTATCGGGTGACGCCCTGGGCGGGGCGCCCACGGAACCGCCGTCAGGGTGCCGGCGATACCATCTATTCCCTACCGAAGCCCCTGTACTTCCGGCTTTGATGCCCACCTTTGCTTTCTCTCCACTTGGGGCCGGGCCGAGGGTAGAATAGAAAAATCGGCAAGCGGCAAACCGGCATCCAATAGCTCGAAGGCGGTTGCAATCTTCAAGGACGGTTCATGAAAAATCAGTGGGGGCTGTTCGTTGTCCTTTTTACAGGGTCTTTCTTGGTGGGCCAAAGTGCGCCTGCGACGGCTGCGGGTTCTGCGCCGACTGACTCTTCGACGGCCAGTTCGCCGTCCGGAAGCAAGGAAAAAGCCCCCGACAGGGCCGCCGCCTATTACCATTTCGCTCTGGCCCACATGTATGAGGAGCAGGTTTCGACTTATGGCCGCAGCGACCTGGCCAACAAGGCGATTGAAGAGTATCGCGCGGCGATCGATGCCGATCCGACCTCGGCGTACTTGACCTCGGGATTGGCCGAACTCTACGCCAAAACGGGGCGGATTCGCGACGCAGTCATCGAGGCGCAGGACATCATCAAGCGTGACCCGAACAATCTGGAAGCGCGGCGGCTGCTGGGGAGAATCTACCTGCGATCGCTGGGCGACATGGAGGCGGGCAACGGATCGGAAAGCGTGCTCAAACTGGCCATCGAGCAGTATGAGCAAATTGTTCGCCTGCAACCGGACAGTACGGATGACCACTTGCTTCTGGGCCGACTGTATCGTCTGCACAACGATCTGCAAAAAGCGGAGACCGAATTCAAGACGGCGGTAAAGTTGCAGCCGGATTCGGAGGAAGCGGTTACAACGCTCGCGTATCTTTACAACGAACTGGGCGATACTTCGCGGGCGACCGACGTGCTCAGTTCCGTGCCCAAGAACGAGCGCTCCGCCAAGCTCTATTCGGCACTGGGATACACCTACGAGCAGCAGAAGCAATACAAGAACGCAGTCGAAGCGTACCGGCACGCCATCGAACTGGATCGCGACAACCTGGATGCAATCCGTGGATTGGCCGAGAACCTGCTCAATGACGGACAGAGCGACGCGGCGCTCGAGCAGTATAAGGTAATTGCCGACGCGAACCCGGAAGACGCGCAGACCTATATTCGCATTGCGGAGATCTATCGCAAGCAGGGCAAGTTCGACCTGGCTCTCGAGAACCTGAAGAAGGCGTCGTCGATGGTGCAGGATTCGATCGAAGTGCCGTATAACATCGCTTCGATTTACCAGGCGCAGGGACGGTATGACGATGCCGTCCCGATCATGCGCGACCTGCTCAAGAAGACCGAGAAGGCAGACGGCAACTACACGGGCAGCGCGAAGAGTAACCGTGCGGTTTTTCTGGAGCGGCTGGGGACCATTTATCGCGATCAGGGGAATTATCAGGCGGCAAGCGAGACCTTCCGGCAGATGGTCGCGTTGGGCGGGAATGACAACATCGAGCGCGGCTACCAGCAGGTGATCGACACGTGGCGCGAAGCCAAGGAATGGCAGAAGGCTACCGATGTTGCCAAAGAAGCGGTGCAGAAGCTTCCCAACAGCCGCGATCTGAAAATGGTGCTGGATGCGCAACTGGCCGATATGGGGAAAGCCGACGAGGCGCTGAAGGATGTGCGCTCGTTGCTGAAAGGCGATGCCGACGACCGGCAGATTTACATCACGCTGGCGCAGATGAACACGCGGCTTCGCCGCTTCTCGGATGCGGTGCAGGCGCTCGACAAGGCAGAACAGCTATCGACCAAGGAAGAAGAGAAGGAGTATATCTGGTTTCTGCGCGGCTCGACCTACGAGCGCGACAAACGCTATCCCGAGGCCGAAGCACAGTTTAAGAAGGTGCTGGCGGGGGATCCCGAACATGCCTCGGCGCTGAATTATTTGGGTTACATGCTGGCCGACCAGAATATGCAGCTCGAGGAGGCGCTTGGATACATCAAGCACGCCGTCGATCTCGATCCGGCCAATGGCGCTTATCTCGATTCTCTCGGATGGGCTTACTTCCGGCTGGGAAAATACGATCTGGCGGAAGAGAATCTGCTGAAAGCGTCGCAGAAGATCAACACCGATCCTACGGTCCACGATCACCTGGGCGATCTATATCAGAAGACGGGCCGCCTGAAACAAGCGGCGGCAAACTGGGAGCGCGCGCTCACCGAGTGGAATCGCACGATTGCAGCAGAAGTGGACCCGAGCGATGTAGCGCGGGTACAGAAAAAGCTCGACTCCGCGAAGATGAAGCTGGCGCGCGAAGACACGAGCAAACAGTAGGGCCGCATTCCGACTCCGCTGCTACACTGGCTCCATGCTCGCCGACTATGCCGTCCACGTGGAACACTCTCGCGGGCGACGGCATCCCGAGCCGACTCATCCTTATCGCAACGACTTTCAGCGGGACCGCGACCGTGTGGTGCACGCGCGCGCTTTTCGACGGCTGGAAGCGAAGACGCAGGTTTTCACGCGCCGCTATTCCGATCATTTCCGCAACCGGCTAACGCACACGATCGAAGTGGCGCAGATTTCGCGCACGATTGCGGCACAGCTTGGATTGAATACAGATCTGGTGGAGGCTTTGGCGCTGGTGCATGACCTTGGGCATCCTCCATTTGGGCACGCGGGAGAAAAGGCGCTGGATGCCGCGATGCGCCGGCAAGGACTCTCGTTTGATCACAACCTGCACGCGCTGCGCATTGTGGAAGATTTCGAGCTAAGGTATGCCTCTTTTCGCGGGCTGAATCTCACATTCGAGGTTCGGGAAGGAATCATCAAGCACTCGCACGACTACCCTGCTGCGGAGCATCCGGAACTGGCCGAGTATTTGCTGGATCAGCGGCCTCCGCTGGAGGCGCAGCTCATCGACCTGACCGATGAGATTGCTTATAACACCGCCGATTTAGACGATGGCTGCGAAGCGCATCTGCTAACGGTCGAACAGATTGCCGAGAGCGTACCGATCTTTGGCCACTGCTTCGATGAGGTGCGGAGGCTTTATCCGACGGCGGAGCAAAAGTTGCTATTCAACGAGACGCTGAAGCGCGTCTTCGACCGGCAGGTCGGCGATCTGATTGAGAATACGCGGGAGCGGGTCGCGGTGGCTAACGTGCATTCGGTTGAAGCGATCCGGCTGTATCCGGCGCGGTTGGCGGCATTCAGTCCGGAGGTCGAACAGGAACGACGCCACCTTAAGGATTTTTTGTATGAGAACCTCTACTTCAGCCCCGCGCTCGAAGGAGAAAAAGATGACGCTGAACGAATCGTGGGAGAGCTGTTTGCTCATTGGATGGAAGAACCCGACGATCTGCCGCGGAACCATCGGGAGAAAGCCGCGCACGAGCCGCTGCCCCGCATTATTTGCGACTATATTGCAGGAATGACGGACCCGTTCATTTTTCAGCAGTATGAGAAGTATTGCCGCGATTAGAGCGAGCACTCAAAGAGCCAAGATGTTGGTGGGTAGTGGGTCAGTTTCCTTTTCCACAGGGGACAGACTATGCTAAAGCGGGGGAAAGATGAAACCCCGCAAGGTTCCTTCCCCCAAAAGGAACTCCGTAATGACTGTCTGTATCGCCGCTATCGCCGCAGATTCCAAGGCCATCGTGTGCATAGCTGATCGTGCTCTGACCTTCTCTGGGACTACCGCTAGCGCAGAAACGGACAGCGGGGTAACTAAAATCGTGGACGTTCCCGGAACAAGCTGGTGCGCCATGTTCTCCGGCGACGATCTCACGTTCCCTGAACGCGTACTAGGGCTGCTCGCAGCAGACATTGCGAAGGATAAACCAAAGCAGTGTGATCGCATGATGATGGAAAAAGCAGTTAAAAAGGCGTTCGAAGCGCGATGGCAAAGCGAAGTCGAGGATCATGTACTAAAACCCAAGCTGCTTAGTGTGGATTCATTTACCGCAGACCCCAAAGACGCAAGGTTGCTCGATACGGTTTATTTAAACATTCTTGCGGAGGAGATAGCCGGATACGCGCACAACTGCTCAATGCTCTTTTGTGGTTTCGACTCGAACGGCCCTCACATTTTCACGGCTAGTACGCCAGCAGGCCAGCTTACTCCATGTGACTGGCAAGGATTCCAGGCTATCGGAGCGGGAGAAGAAACCGCTCGAAACCATCTCATTTGGTCAGAGTTTGACAAGGATGATTCACTAGAAAGCGTTCTCTACGACGTATTCAACGCTAAAGTTGCTACGGAAGTCTTGCAAGGTGTTGGGTATGCTTGGAACTGGCGAATCATCGTGGCGGGTCACAAGCCAAAACCACTACCAAAAAGAATCGACAAGTTGATTGATCGCGTATGGGTAAGTATTAACCGTTCTCCTTACTCTCCTGCTCTATCAAAGAAAGACAGAGCACCAGCGAACTGGAAAAGACGGCTAACTAGATTTGCCGAGGATCTGCTGACGAGCAAGAGCCGCAAGCGTTAAATCCCTTTCAAGCGCAGAAGCTCTGACCACGGGTTTTGGCAACAACGCACACAATTCCTCAAGACTCCAAACGTGATCGGACAATCCCGCTTCCATCGCTGGCGTGACACGCAAGGTCTGATGGACACGGCAGAAGTTGTAATGCATGTAGTGCAGCGCAACGGAGTGGCGGTGATTATCGGCCTTCTTGCTGAACCCATTTGTTAGCCGAGTAAACCGCCGCATCTGCATTCTCATGGTGAGGTTCTGGCGCTCGACATAGCTGGTACTGACATGGGCGGGATCGGGATCACCGCTAACCACTTTTAGATCGCAGCCAATGCACTTTGCCGGAGAATAGCGCGTCTCGTTTTCCATGACTGCGCCGTAAATCTTCTGGAGCATCGCGTAGTCAATATCGGCTCCAAAAGCATTCTCAACCGCATCCAGATATACCCTGTGACCGTCTGTGGTGATCTGCACGCGGTTCTTGATGCGGCTGGCGCAATCTTCCATAAAGTCTTTTGCCCATCCGCCATCACGACCGCCAACCAGATACGAGAGAACCAGCTTCGTATCTGCGTCGATTCCTACCCACGTCCAAATATCGCCCCAGCCTTCTTGCTTCTTTTCCTTGCTTACGTTCTTCGCCTTAGCTCCCACGAAGCACCAAATCTCATCCGCCTGTAAGCGGCGAACCTTGAGATTGCGAACGGAGCGATTGTGGTAGCCAGCGCAGGCGCAGCCAATGTCCGCTAGGAGCTTTACAACGGTGTTTTTTGCCGCTCCGGTCATGCGGACTGTGGCGCGAATCGAACAGCCTTCAATTAGGCAGTTAATCACTCTGGCTTGGGTTTGAGTGTCTAGGCGATTCATATTGACTTTTATACCATTGCCGCTTTAGCATGTCAAGAGTATTGTTGATTTCGCGGCGAATTTCGGGGGTAATCCAACGTGATGAACTTTCGGGTATCAATTCCTTCGGTAGAATGTCCCGGCTGCTCTCGGACCAAATATCTCCCGCATCAAAGCCAATCAGGAACAGTTCAACATCTTGTGAATCCGCCCAAGGATGCGTGGCCAATAACCTTTGTATGTACAACGTGCGGCAGAGCGTCCGTGCATTACTGGCCTCCCGATGACAGTGGGGGCCAATCCGGAAGCCTACCTGACCTTTGGCGAGTTGGGTGCGTGTGTGACCGAGAAAACTGCGGAAAGCATCACGACATATACACCACTTACAACTCAGATTCTCCAGAAGCAGTTGTAAGGCAGCGCCTAATCCGATTTGCCGTGCATATCGGATGTAGCGGACACGATTTCCTTTTAAAAGAGGAGACGATACGGACGATGGAACGGTTTGTAGTGGAGTAGCAGTTTGCATCTTGGCATCCCCGTGATACATTGAATTTGCCAAAACACAATTCTGCGAGAGCGCCGACGATACCGGCGCTCTCGCCATTTCCGATTAAATCACGGCTGTCAACTACGGAGGGAAAATGAATTTTTCGCAAATTTTGGCCGTGCTCGCTATCAGTGTTGCGATGACAGGCTGTGAACCTCACAGCACAGTGCCGCCAGCGAAGCCGCACTATCAGCGATTTGTACCACTCCCAGCAGATGCCTTTTTCGTTGAGGGAGTCCCTTGGCACGGATACTTTGCACTGGACACAAAGACAGGCACACTATGCAGCACGATCAAAGACAGGCTTATGACGAGGAAGCTAAACTTCGCGGGTGCGTCTGAATGGGCTAATGGAGTTCCAAGTTGCGAAGTGATTCTTGGGGCCAACCCCGACTAGGGCCGCTTCTTCCACCGCGCTCTAGCCGCTTTTGCCGCGACCTTTGAGCGCTGTTCCTTGGTCATGGTCTTGAGACGGCGCTTGCCGCCGATCTGACCGCCTTTGCGCCCTATTGCAGCCATGTAGTCGGAGAGATTAGGTGGTGCGGCGATGGGCGGAGCTGGTGGGCCTTGCGGTGGCTCTGGCGCGGCGCTCGTCGATTGCTCTACAATCCACTTCGCAAGCTGGTTTGGATCACGCGGACGTTTGCCCTTGCCGATCATCACGAGTCCATGATGCCACAGGCCGGATGCTAAAGCGAGACTNNTGTTGGTGCATCTAGTTGACGCGATTCGTCGATCAGGTATATAGTGTGCGCCGCTCAATTTGGTAAGGCTCAAGCACAGATTGCGCCTTAGAACCAATCACCGCGGTCAAACCCGATGTTCAAACCCAACTATGGAGGAGGCCAATGAAGAAGCTTCTTTTCGCTACTTTGCTGATGTTGTCGCTCACCCCCGTCTTGGCGCTCGCCCAGGGCGCCTTCGACGGAACGTGGAAGATCGATGTGAACAGCATTGAATTTCCCAAAAAGCCCGACGTGTACCTGCTGGAAGGCGGCATGTACGAGTGCAAGACATGCGTTCCACCCGTCAAAATCAAAGCCGACGGACAGGACNNGACAACCGTACTTTGACGCCATCGCGATCAAGGTTATAAGCGACCACGAAATCGAGGAGACCGACAAGAAAGGCGGCAAGACAGTAGCAACATCGAAGAGGACGATTTCAGAAGACGGCAACACCATGACGTCCGACTTCAGCGACAGTACTGCCACCAACGCTGCGCCCGTCACCGGCAAGGGTGTGTGGACCCGCGTGGCCAAGGCTCCTGCCGGATCGCATGCCATTTCCGGTTCGTGGCGAGCCTCAAAATTCGAGAGCGTTTCCGATAACGGAGTAGCCTGGACGTACAAGGTCAGCGGCGACGAGTTAACCATGACCAGTCCGACTGGCCAATCCTTCACGGCGAAGCTAGACGGGACGGAAGCACCCTATAAAGGCGATCCCGGAACCACCAGTGTGTCCGTGAAGATGAGGGGCAAAGATACTTTGGAGGAAACCGACAAACGCGCCGACAAGGTGATCGGCGTCTCGAAAATGACCCTCCAGGCCGACGGCAAGACGGTAAAAATTGTGTGGGAGGACAAACTACACGGAACCAAGGGACAGTACATGGCGACGAAACAGTAGCTCTTCTTGCTCTCACTCTCGCCGTTCCGGATGCTTGGCACGGAAAACCCGGCACTCTCGATTTCGAGAGTGCCGCGCCTTTTCGGCACGAGACTACATTACTTCCCGTACGTCACGCGGTAAATGACTCCCCCCGCATCATCGCTCAAATACATCGCCCCATCTGACCCGAACGCTATCCCCACCGGCCGCCCCATCCAGCGCCCTTTCTTCGTCTCTCCAGGAGCGAGCCAGCCGGTGATAAAGTCTTGCGCTCCCCCTGCAGGCTGGCCTCTGTCATCGAGTTTCACGCGCAC
Source organism: Acidobacteriaceae bacterium (assembly GCA_003139975.1). Taxonomy (GTDB): domain Bacteria; phylum Acidobacteriota; class Terriglobia; order Terriglobales; family Acidobacteriaceae; genus Acidiflorens. Next base: position 209 of record PLHN01000308.1, on the reverse strand, counting down.
CACTTTGTATCCCGTCGGGACGCTGCGATTCCACGATCCATGNNGGAGCCGAGTGCGCCTGCATCTGAACCTTGGGTTCGATCACGCCCTGGCAACGGTTGTCGCCGGGCTTGGTGAAGTTCGAGTCGGGAATGCGGTCGCCGTAGCAGTAGGGCCAGCCCGCATCAACGTCGCCTTTACCGAGGTCATAGATCGTTTCTGGCGGCAGG
>PLHN01000437.1 GCA_003139975.1 Acidobacteriaceae bacterium | reverse complement strand
CCGGTGCGGATGATTTCCTGCTCATCCCGGCTGAAAATCCGGGCAAATTCAGAGGTGTAGATGTCGGCGTCCGTTTTGCCGATGATGTATTTGTGAAACTGTTCGTAGCTTGCCAAGTGAGCCGGCAAATGATCCGTGCCGTCGCCGGGATGCGCCAGGCAATGATTGCGCAAGCCGATTTTTCGCATATACTCCACGACCGACCGGCTGACGAGGACAAAACGAGATTGCCGGTCCTTGAAAAAAATGGGATCCGGCGAATAGTCCAACAGCGACCGCAATATATCCCGCTCGTAAGCCAGTTCCGCCTCCGCCTGCTTGCGATCCGTGATGTCAAAAAGCATTCCCTGCGAACCCACGATTTGTCCTTCAGNNCTTCAGCGCCAAATACCGCTGATTTGACCGTGTGATACAAGCTCCGCCGGCCATCCGAACCCTGGTATTCATCCTCCACCATGATTGGCCGGCCCGTCCGCATTATTGATTCATGGTGGCTTATGCCCTGCGTTCCCAACTTGTCGGACACGGGACGTGTGTTTGCGTGTGTCACCTTCATGCAAGCCACCAGTTCAGACGAAGTCTTGCCAAGAATTTGATCCGGGGTCATCTCCATGATCCGGCAGAACGCCGAGTTGGCAAAGACGTAACGACCCTCCGCGTCCTTGCGGAAAACGGCGGCGGGCATTTGATCCACCAGCGAGTGGTAAAGCGCCTGTGACTCGCGCAAGTCCGCCTCATATTTTCTGCTTTTCGTAACGTCGCGAAACGTCCAGATCCGCCCGTAATTCGTTCCATCCTTGCCCCGGACCGGGGCCGTGATCCGCTCCAGAATGGTCCCGTCCTTGAGCTTGGTCTCATTTTGGCCGCTCTCGTCCGGGTGAGCATAGAAATACTCGACCTTTTCACGGAACTGCTCCGGTTCCGTCGTCAAGTTCAAGACGTGCCGAACCTGCGCGGCATCATCATTTCCTTCCGCGATGTGAGGAGGAATTTTCCACAAATCCACGGTCCGCTGGTTTTGGAAAATCTTTTTCCCCTCGCGGTTGACCACCAGAATACCGTCAGCCGTCGAACCCAGTGTGGCATTCAGCACGGACAGTGATTCAGCCAGTTCCGCAGTGCGCTGGATGACGCGCTGGTCAAGCTCGGCATTCATGCGCTCGAGCATGTCGTGGCGCCGATTCACCTCACGCAGGCGCAGCGATACGAAAGACGCGATGGCGGCCACCAGCAGGGCGATTGCGGCCAGGCGGAACCAGAGGGTCTGGTAAAACAGCGGCAGCATCGTCAGCGTCAGGGTGGCGCCGGTTTCGTTCCACACGCCGTCGTTGTTACAGGCCAGCACGCGAAACGTGTAACTGCCCGGGGCAAGGTGGGTGTAGTGCGCGCTACGGTCATGGTCCGCTTCGACCCAGCCGGGATCGTAGTTTTCAAGCTGGTAGCGAAAACGGAGGCGTTGCGGCGCAACAAGACTCAACGCGGTGTATTGAATCTCGATGCGATTGGCGCCCGCCGGAATCGAGACCGCCGTGCCGGGCGGGAGTGGACGATCATCGGCCAAAACGCTCTCGATCATGACCGGCGGCGGCTGGCTGTTCACCTTGAGGAGACGCGGGTTGATGACAGCCACGCCCTGGTCGGTCGCCATCATGAGGCGACCGTCGGCAAGGCGAACCGCCGCCGGATCGCCTGAACCGGAACTTGACGCGCTCAAAAGCCCATCGGCACGCCCGAAGGTCAGGCAGTTGAGGCTGGGGGCGGCCCCGTTGTCAATTTCGACGAATTCCGATTTGCGGAAGCGCGCGATCCCGCGGGCACTGCTGACCCAGAGCGAGCCGAGGTTGTCGTCAAGCGCGCCATAGAGCGTATCATCCACCATGCCAACGCGAGTATCGTAGCTCCGCGCCTCTCCACCTTTCCAGCGGATGAGACCTTGGCCTTCCGTGGCGAGCCACATCGTGCCGTCAGGCTCTTCTAATAATTCCCGGACGATGACGGGCTGCGGCAGACCGCCAACAGCCACAAGTTGCCAAGTGCGGTCGGCGCGGCGCTGATAGAGGCCTTTGCTGGTTCCCATCAACAGCCGGCCGTCACGCGTGCGCTTGAGCGTCCAGACGGTTTCGGGCGCGAATTCCGCCGCCTCGGGCACGGGCACAATCTGGCCGTCGCGCAGTTGCAGCAAGCCGCGCCTCGAGATGCCGAGCAACAGGGTGCCGTCGTCGTCCATCAACATCGCCGTGACCGGGCGGCTTGAGACGACGCCCGACTGGTAAACAAACGTGGTGACCTTGTTGCCTTTCAGCCGGTCGAGCGAACTGCCGCGGGTGCCGAGCCACATCGTGCCATCAGGCGCTTCATAGATTGCGGTGACAGTCTCGTGCGAAAGTGGCGCCCCAACAACGTAGCGTGTCATGTTGCCGTCCTGAATGCGAGTGACGCCGTCAGCCCAACTGCTGACCCACACGGCGCCGTCGCGGGTTTGGGTTACGGAAAGGGCCAACCCGCCGCTGCCGCCATCCTTCATCAGCAGCGTGTAAGCGCGACGGTCCGTGAACCGATACAAACCGGCGGGCGTGCCGATCCAGAGACAGCCCTCGCGATCTTCAAACAAGGCGTCAACCACCCCCATCTGCTTGCCGGTGCGATCAACATAGGGAACCACCTTGCCGCCGGAGCAGCGATTAAGCCCGCCGACCGAGCCAATCCAGAGATTGCCGGCGTGATCAACGAGCGCCGTGCTGACGCGCGGGTTGGAAAGAGCGCCATTTTGTTCAAACGGGACGAAGCGTTCGCCCTCCAGCCGCAGCAGGCCGTTTTGCGTCACAGCGATGATGTGCCCCTCGGCGTCTTCGCGAAGCATCTCGAGTCGTTTCGCGGGCAAGCCCTGCGCGGGGCCGAAACGCGTGAACTTGCCATCCTGGTAGCGAAGCGCTTCGGAGCCGGCGGCCAGCCACACCGCCTTTTGCCGGTCAACGAAGATGGAGCGCAAGCCGATCAGGTTGTAAGCCGAGGTGTCAATGTCGTTGACGAACTTGCCATCAACCCAGCGCGTAATGCCGTCCTGGCTGCCGATCCAGAGCGAGCCGTCGGGCGCCACGCAAACGGCATTGATGGTTCCGGTCTTGCTTTTCACGCCATCAGCCTGGCCGTAGGCGGTGAACCGGCCGTTCTGATACCGCGCGAGTCCGAACGACGTGCCGATCCACAGGCTGCCGTCGGACGTCTCGGCGAACGAGGAGATCTGGCTGTTCGGAAGCCCGGGCGTGTTGTGACTGGTGAAAATCGTGAACGCCAGTCCATCGAAACGCGCAAGGCCCTGCAACGTGCCCACCCAGAGGTAGCCGTCTCGCGTCTGAAAGATCTGTTTGATCGAATTGTGCGGGAGGCCATCCTCGGCATCCCAGCGGCTGGCGGTGTAGTCGGCGGGCTTTTCCGCCGGATTGAGCGCGAAGGCGCGCGGGGCGGCGAACGCGGCGACCAGCAAAATCAAACGGGTAAATGGAACCTTCCTCCAGAATGGATCGAGGCAACTTCCGGCACCAGACTCAATTTTGCCGATGGGTGGATTTTCTCTCATGAGTTTCATGCGGAGGCAGGCGGGATTTCCTTGATCGTCCCGCTGTTTTTCCGAAGGTATGCGGTGTCAGTTTCGTTATCCAGCATGGCGCGCACTTTGCGGGCGAGGGTGGCCGTGGTGTAAGGTTTTGGAAGAAACGCCACGCCAGGCTCAAGCACACCATGCTGGGAAATGGCGTCATCGGTGTAACCGGAAGTGAACAGGACTTTAATTTCAGGATAGATTGTTTTCAGCCACTCGGCCATC
>PLHN01000539.1 GCA_003139975.1 Acidobacteriaceae bacterium | reverse complement strand
CGGAGCTTTTCCGGCAGGAAATGATACGGCGGCCAGGGCCCGCTCACCACCATCTGGCAATTCTTCAGCTGCTTGGCGGCGGTGCTATAGCGGTTTTGATACTTTTCGATCGACTTGCTGTCAATCAGGTGGGCGATGTCGAGCAGCATACCGTCGGAGGCCACGCGCTTGCAGCTCACTTCTTCTTCGAGCGGGTTAAACAGCTTATGCACTTGCACCGACAGGGCACGGGCCTTGGTCTGCCGCTCGCGATCCCGCGAAGCCTTCTCGCGGAGTTTGGCCAGATATTCCCGGCCCACCGTATCGGGCAGCACAATTTCTTCCATAGGGCCACGCATCGAGCCATCCCGCACCGTCAGCTTGATGCGCATTTCTGATTTGCCACGCAGCCGCTCGACGCTCTCGCAGAACGTGCGCCGGTTCGAGCGTACCGCCTGCCGGATCGCATCTTCGGTGTCGAAGATCGTGCCGAAGCGGAAGGGCAACACGGTGGAGGTGCGAAAACTTTGGCTGACGACGCGGGCATGTTCCAGAACGGCTTTTTCGTCAAGTTTACTGGTAGCGCGGTCGTACTCGCTGACAATCACGGCAAAATCTCCGCTCGGATAGCTCATTACCGGAGCGGCGTTTACGCCTTGAATTCCATCGAGAACGTAGGGACGGCGGGCGCGAACACCATTTGGGAGCGTCTGGTGTTCGGTAAGGCAGTACGCATACCACGACATGCATTCTCTCCGAATTGCGCCGGGGCCTTGGGCACCCTTTAGATTTTTTAAAGCTTAGGGCTGCTCCTACCTGGAGGACGATTGGTTGTTTTGTTGAGACGAGGTGAACGCGAAGCCTCGCGTTCTAAGGTGATATTACTTCGGGTTTACGTTATTTGCAACCTTTCTTATCATGAGTGCATCGCTTTTTGTCTCACTTTGCTCCAGCGGTGATTCCCTTTTCGCCGCGCTAGCAGGGTACTTCGCGCAACACGTGGAATTTCCAATCGCCTTTTCACTCACACCAACCGCTCGGAGAATTTTCCAAGAATGCAAATATTACTGCGAGTCACAATTCAGTTAATCCATTGCAACAACATGAACTTAGATTGATCTTACCGGGAATTCAGATGCCGCTGCGGACGTCTCCGCGCGGGCTACGCGCTCTCTGGTTCGCGCGCCTTCGCCCGTTCCTGCAGCGCGATCGTGACCACCCGCAACATATCCTGGGCCGGAGCCGGCTTGCCCGTCCAGATCTCAAATTGCCGCGCTGCCTGGTGCACAAACATTTCGACGCCCGGGATAACAGAGATTCCTTTCGCGCGCGCGATTTGCAATAAGTGCGTCTCCACCGGATCGTAGACCATGTCGAAGACGACCTTGGCCTGGATATCGTCATCTTTGAGCGGACACTCTCGCATCGACCCCATCCCAACGGGAGTCGCGTTGATAATCACGTCGAACGCCGTCTTGCGCAGGTCCGCGCGCTTGATCGTGTGCGCCTTCGCCTGGCGCGCAAGTTTCTGCGCCGTGGCTGCGGTTCGATTCAGGATCCAGACTTCCGCGCCGCGTTCCTTGAGCCCGAAGACGGCGGCGCGCGCCGCGCCCCCCGCGCCCAAGACCAGCACTTTCGCATTCTCGATGGTCAGGCGTTGCTCGAGCGGGCGCACCACCCCGGCGATATCGGTATTAAACCCATAGAGCTTGCCGTCCTGCCCGCGGACTACCGTGTTACAGGCTCCGATCTTCGAGGTGTGCGCATCGGTGTTATCGAGGTATTCGAGAATCGCCTGCTTATAGGGCATGGTGACGCTGAACCCGTGGAGCGGAATCTCGCGCACGCATTGAATCAGATCTTTCAATGTCTTGGCGTGCAGCGCCAGATAGACGCCATTCACATTCTCGCGGCGCAGCGCCGTATTGATGATGACCGGCGAGAGCGAATGCTCAATCGGATCGCCCGCGACCCCATAAACCCGCGTAGCTGCATCGACCTGGTCGATCCGGTAGACGCTGCGCAGTTCGCGCGCGCTCACTTGTCCGGACGCCGTCTTTTGTTGCGCACTCACCGCGCCAAAGGTAAATGCGCTTCCCGCGCGCACGCCCAGCACGCGGCTGATGATGCCCTGCTCGCCCATGCACAGGCCAATCAGCGCATGCTTGTCGCTCTGCGTTTGCAGGAATTTCATCATCGTCACGTTGTCAGAGAGCGTGGTCGCCGTCGTGACGATCTTGTAGAAATCCGCCGGAATCTTCAGCATCTTTTCCAGCGTCTGCTCCAGATGGCGGGTGGCGCGAAAATCGTGAAATGAAACGATCAACCCGACGGTCCGGCGCAGGCGGGCGAGCGCTTCCGGCTTGGCTTTCAGCGCGCTCTCCAGTTCGACGTCGACAATCTGGCAGCCCGCTGCCGACGCCTTGGTAAGAATTTCAAGTTGCGAGGCGAAGGACCCTTTATACTTGCCACCATGGTCCGCCCGGCGGCAGGTGGCGATGGCCGTGATGTATTGGTGGGTCTCGAGAAAGCGCCGGATTTTGACAACCGCCGTCAGCGGCTGCTTAAGGTAGTCCAGCCGGAACTCCACGAACGGGTTATCCTGCGCCATCGACTCGGTAATGTCGACGAGCTCATCCGCTGTGTCCGCCTGCACGGCAAGGCACACTTTTGGGAGCCGTAACGGCATTAAACGGGGCGCGAGAGTGGATGATAAAGCCACGGCCATTTGACGGCGCGATATTACAGGGGCGTAGGCCTAGATGCAACAGGCAGATTGCCGGAACCGCCCCAAAAACTTTGGGGGCCAAGGTTCCTGACACCCTCGTAACCTTGACCNNCAAGATGAAGAAAACAGGATTCTTAGTGTTGTTGGCAGCCAGCCTGGCTTGCGCCCAGTCGACGCTCACCTCGACCATGGTGGCAACGCCGGACGCATCCGGCATCGTTCCAACCACGCGCAGCGTGCCCTTCGTGCGCTACCAGACGCCGACTTCAGCCGACCTCGATTGTGCCGGCTTCATTACCAAGAACCGAATTGGCAATGCCAACTACGTCACCGGCGGACTGGAAACCCCCACCGATACCAAGTTCGAAAACGGCGAAATCGTCTACCTGGCCGGGTCGGGCTACCAAGTCGGCCAACTCTATTCCATCGTCCGCGAGTTGCGTGACGTGAATGAGTATGAGATCTACCCGGGGATGAGAAAGCTACTGGGAGCGGTCGGGCACCCTTACTCGGAAGTCGGCCGTGTTCGCGTCGTTGACATGCGCGGTCACGAAGCGCTCGCCGAGGTTGTTCTCAGCTGTGACTCCATTAACCCCGGCGACGTCACGACGCCGTTTGTCGCGCGCGAACCGATAACCTTTCATGTTCCCGGTCACTTTGACCGCTTCCTGCCGCCCAGTGCCAATCTGACTGGCCGCATTGTCCTCGCCAAGGATTTCGATCTGGTGCTCGGCACGGGCACAACTCTTTACCTGAATGTCGGCACCAATCAGGGCGTCAAACCCGGCGACTATTTCCGGGTCGTGCGTTCTTACACGGCAACCTTGCAGAATCCAGTCGATTCGCTCTCTTTCAAGGCGCAGATCTCCGAAGATACGCAGAAAACCCCGCCCACAATTGAGGGCAACTTCTTAACCAAATACAGCGGCACCGGCATGAACATGTTCGAAAAGAACAAAGGCCCGAACATTCGAGTAGGCGACATGCCAAAACGTGCCGTCGGTGAGGTGGTTGTCCTGAGCACCACTCCCACCTCCTCAGCCGCCATGCTCGTCTTTTCCTTCGAAGACGTCTACGCCGGCGACAACGTCGAACTCGACAAGCAGGAATAGACCTAAGCGGGACTAGTTCGAAAATTTTGATCAACCCAGGGGAGACGGGAGTCTCCCCTCTTGATTGCCATCCCGCACCAAGTATTTGTGCAGGTAAAGAGCCGTCAAAGCTCGCCAGGCGAATCCAGGGAAGCAGTTCAGACTCGTTTCCTTGCGAGTTTGCTGAGAAGAGCTACGCGTGAGCGCGGCGTCAGCGATAGAAGAAAATCTGCGAATCTCCGGGAATCAGGCTCCCCGCCACTATCAACGCCACTACCACCAAAGCGAGTTCCATACCGCCCCCAGGACAAAACTGCCAGCGTTCAGCTTACGTCCTTTCGTGGAAACCACAAGGGTACGAACGTGCCACCTTCGAAGGTTTCCCAAGTTTCTTAACTCCTCTACACAATCTGATGCTGGCTTTCGCGGCAGGGTTGAATCGCAAGGATGGGGCTCAACAGAATCTGCCTTTGATTGGTTAGCGGAGTTTCGATTCCGCTTCTCCAGTTTTCCCCCTGAGCCGGGTGTACCCCCATGGTTTATGACTTTTGCTATTGCCTGAACCGAGTTTCCCCTTGGCAGCGGCTCGCTCAGCCCGAAACTTCATCGTCGCCGAAAACCTCCGCCACAAAGGCCTCGATCGTCACCGATTTCTTCCACGCGTCCATCGGCAAGCCCGCCTTGCGGCAGGTTTGTTCGAGAAAGGTTTCGCGGTCCCACCCGTGTTCCACCGGAACCTGCGGCAGCAGCAGGCCGCGCCGCATTCCATCGGAGATGACCAGCCCGTGGCGGCCGACTTCAACGGCCGCGGCATCGATCGGAAAAAGCTGCGACAGCACGCTCAGAGAAATCTTCAGTTCCGGCGCTTCCGGCAGCGTTACTGGCCAGAATCGCGAGTCTTCAAATGCAGCCGCGCATGCCGTTTCCGCAACGGCTTGAAACAACGGCTTGGTGGGCGCCACGTAACCGACACATCCTCGCAGCTCACCACGCAGGTAAAGCGTGGTGAAGACGCCGCACGGCTCCTCCAGCGCGGCCCAGAGGCTGGCGGGAGCGCGATCGAGTGGCGGCTTGCCCGGCAACGGCGTTCCGGCAATTCTTGACGCAATCGCCTCATGGGCGATGGCGAGTAGAGTTCTTCGCTGTTCGGGCGAATACTCAGGCGTTTGCCCGATGGAATCAGCCTCTTCGCTTGCGGTCAGATTTTCAGACGGTTTGAACATCGCGTTTCCTCCGCCGTGCCAGGACGAAGGCCCGCCGCTTGCGCCGCTTCTCCGACTTCTGGTCGATCCGCGACCAGAAGGCGACGAAGTAATCGGCAGCGGAGACCAGCGACAGCAGCACCATGA
>PLHN01000075.1 GCA_003139975.1 Acidobacteriaceae bacterium | reverse complement strand
CGGGGGCCCGGCAGTTTCTCCGGACTAACTCAAACTTTTTGCCGCTGCTTGCGCGGACAAGAGTGTCCGCGCCACACTGCAAAGCTTTCCAACTTTACCCCAGAACCCGCAAAAATTCCTCTGCTGATTTGCGGGGATCCCGTAACAAGTCGGATATCACCGCGACGGCGTCTGCACCGGCTTCGATTACGGAGGGGGCGTTGGCGCGGGTGATTCCGCCGATGGCCACCAGCGGTTTGCTGGTGAGTTGGCGGGCGCGACGGACGCCTTCGAGGCCAACTACGGGATCGGGATTGGCTTTGCTTGAGGTGGCAAAGACTGGGCCGATGGCAAGGTAGTCGGCGGAAGTTTTGTCGGCTGCGGCGAGTTGCTCGGGATTGTGCGTGGAGACGCCCAGCCAACGAGCTGCGGCCCCTAAAGGGGCGATGGAGTTTGAGCGACTCGCGATATCGCTAAAGCGATACCCTGATACGAATCGTAGTTTTTCAGCATTCTGCTTCGCCACTTCAGTATTCCGGTTCGCCATTTCAGCATTCTGCTTCGCCGCTTCAGCATTCTGGTACGCCACTAAGGGCGAAGCTCCAATGATGCGGCGCGCTGACTCGGGAGACAGATCATCCTGGCCCAGATGCAGGCCATCGAAATCGGCGGCGAGACAGAGGTCTGCGCGGTCATTCATGATAAGCGTGACGCGGCCTCCCACGCGCCGCTTCAATTGCCGAGCGTGGTCGAGCATCTGGCGGGCGTTGCCCAAGCCCCAACAGGCCAAAAGCGGGCGTGTTGGGGGCCCCGCGGATTTGTTGCGATACTGCATCAGGGTGACTCCGGCGGAGGCTAGCTCCTCGGCGGCGGCGAAAAGACTATCGTCACTCGAGAAGCAAGCGGTGTCGAGAATGGCGTAGAGGCGGGGAAAGTGCATCGCGTTCCTGGTCCTCACCTGCAAGGACAATGTGGCCTACCTGTTATTCTAATGGTCGTTTTGGCAGTCACTGAAGGAAATACAGATTCGGCCCGTTGCGATCTTTGGATACTTGGCTTCGGGCCGCACAGGGAAATCATGGCGGCACTGATCGACGCGATTGACGTAAAGCGCAAGACATTTTTCGAATTCGACAATGCTCCCTATGTGTGCCTGGAGGCGGAGGTGTCGACCCCAACCGCCCGCGGGGCGCAGACGCTGGTTCGGCTAAAGATGCGCAATCTGCTGACGCGCGCGGTTTTTGACAAGTCATTCAAGGCCAGCGATAAGTTCAAGGAGCCGGATCTGCAAACCGTCCCAGCGTCGTATCTCTATAGCGATGGAACTGGGTTTCACTTCATGGATCAGGAGAGTTTTGAAACGCTCACGCTGTCTTCGGAGATGATGGGTGATGCTTTGGACTTTCTTGTGGAAGGATCCGTCATCCAGTTGCACAAGTACAACGGCAATCCTATCGGGTTGCAGCTGCCACCCCATGTCGAATTGAACGTCGCCTACACTGAGCCTGCGGTTCGTGGCGACTCATCGAGCGGCACGGTAACTAAGCCAGCGAAGCTCGAGACCGGTATCGAGATTCGGGTTCCGCTGTTCATCAAAGAAGGGGAGAAGGTAAAAGTATCGACGGAGACGCGGGAGTTCGCGGGACGGGCGTGAATCAAGTCAATGATTCGCTGCAGACCGAGGACGCGGGCACGCGCCACGAAGCGCAAAATTGAAACAATTACGAAATTAGGTCAATCAGACTGGTCGCCGGTGTCAAATTAAGGTATGGAACGCGTTCGGCGATTGCATAGACTCCTTCTCGCAAGCTCGGTGCTTTGCGTTATCTCGTACGCATAGCCGATTCTCGCTCGTTCTCCAAAGACATTTCACGTACGGGGCAAGATCGGGGATTCGTATACTGCGATTGCTAACGCGGAAGTGAAGTTCGAGGGTTCGAATACGACCAAGACCGTATCCTCCGACAGCCGAGGTTTTTACCATGTCGAATTACCGGTTGGCACTTACAGTATGACGGTTACGAAGGGCTCAGCGTACTATAAGCGCCCACTATTTCGTGTCTCATCGCCCAAAACGATCATCCTAGACGTAACTCTCAACCGACTTGTGCGGAGCTGTGATCCGGGAGTAATAGGCGTAACCCGACCGGATGGAACGGCCGAAACCAAGCCTACGCTAACACCTGATGACCTACGAGATAGATGTGGGGGATGGGATCGTTTTCCTATATTTTCAGACCGAAGGCGTGTCTTTGGAGCTTTTTGTTCGATACTACAGCCGGCGGAGGAGCAATGGCGAGCGGGTCTACGATGGAGAATTCCGGAATCCAGTTCTAGTTGCCTTTAATCTCTTTACATTGACGGCCGACCACGTTACTTACGACATAGCGAGCCGAACTCTTCTAGGAACCGGAAATGTTACGACTGCGAATGGGGCTGGTCCCTCTACACACGCTAATTCGATGAAATTCAGAATTGCGAATGACCGTGCGTTTCGACTTCCATAGCAGTCGATGAGAAATCACCATCACACTACTTCCCCTTCGCCAGAAACCTCTCGATAAAGCCCGTATCGAACTTGCCTGCCCGGAACTCGGGATCGGCCAGGATGCGGCGGTGTAACGGGATTGTCGTATAAATTCCTTCCACGATGAACATCTCCAGCGCTCGGCCCATGCGCGAAATGGCTTCGCTGCGATCCTTGCCACGCACTACCAGCTTGGCGATTAGCGAGTCATAATAAGGAGGAATCGTGCCTTCGGCGTA
>PLHN01000171.1:3180-3323 GCA_003139975.1 Acidobacteriaceae bacterium | reverse complement strand
GCATTGACTTTGTAGTGGGCATAGGCAGGACGGTCAGCCTCGACGATCGCGCTGTTCAGCGGCGCCGCCGATCCACCTTCACCGGTAATCTCGGTCGTAATACCCTGGTAAATCTTCGAAGGCAGACGCGGATCGACGAGGAT
>PLHN01000171.1:0-3163 GCA_003139975.1 Acidobacteriaceae bacterium | reverse complement strand
GCGCGGCGCCGGAAAGATTGCCAACGGCAGCGATGCGGCCGTCTCTGATTCCGATATCGCCCGAATACCACGGCGATCCGGTGCCGTCCACGATGTGGCCAGTGGTGATGACGACGTCGAAGGAGTCGGCGGCGAAGCCTTCAGTAGCAGAACCTAGAGTGGAGACAATCAGGAGGAAAGCGAGAAGTAGACGGTTTACTCCGGTCATAAGCTGAACCCCGAATCAACAGCATTTCCGGCCGTAGACGTTTGCCCGACATTTGGTCGGACAATCTTGCTACGGCCAATCAGCGTACCAAGGATGATCCACACGCCGAGTGCTACCCATTCCCAACGGGAGAAGTGTCCGGGCACAAACGGCAGAAATTTCATGAATGCCATCGACAGACCCACGAGCGCACCCACGATCGCGATGAGGGTCTGGAGCGGCGTCGGCTTCATTCGCAAGAACGCCGCGCAGACGGCGAACCAACCGATAGCGGAAGCTACCGAGCCTACCTCCGAGACGGGCGCCAGGATCGCGCTGCCCAGAAACATGCACAGGCCGGTGGCGATTCCAGCGGCGAGTATGGCGGAAGCCGGCGTTTGATTCCCGGGATGCACCGAGGCGAGGCGATCGTCGAGGAGTCCGCGACGCGCCATGGCAAACAGCAAACGGGTGGCAGCGACGAAATTTCCGTTGAACACCTTGGATAGCGAGAGCATGGCCGCGCTCATGATGATGCTTACGATCCAGCGCGAACCGACGGCGTGCTCGAAGGCAACCGCGGTCATGAACGGACTGGCAATCAGTTGCCGCCACGGCGCAACAAAAGCAACGGCGGCGATCACGACGATGTAGAAAACAAAGCCGACAATGATAGCGGCAAAAATAACGCTGGCGAAGCCTTGCGAGCGAAACTCGGGGTTCGCCTCTTCGGCGGCCTTGGTGACCGACTCAAAGCCATTCATGAAGTAGGGCACAATCTGCAGCACGAGCAAGATGGAAATAAACGGTGCGTGCGTGAACAGGGGCGGGAAGTTGGTGGGTGATCCGCGCGCCACGCCCGCCGAGACAAAGACTATAAAAAGTGCGAGCGTGCCAAAGGTGGTCCAGTTTTGAAACGTGGCGCTCAGCCGAACGCCGCGGTAGTTGAGGGTTGTGACAAGAGCAGTCAGGCCGAGGCCGATAACCAGATGCGGCAAATAAACCGGCTTGCCCGCCACACTATACAACTCAATGCGATTAAGCCAGGGAAAGATGAAACCGGCAAGGCGGCCCACGGCAACGGCTTCCCATGGGCAAACGATGAAGTACGCCAGCATCATCATCCAGCCCGTAAAAAAGCTGACTGGCCGTGGAAAGACGCTGGCCGTGTAGGCGACTTCGCCCGCGGCATCGGGCATGGCGGCAACTAATCTTGAATACACGTAGCCGATCGGAAGCAGAAGAATCCCGCCAATCGCAAAGCCGAGAATTCCGCCGAGCGGGCCGCCGCGCGTAAGCCAGTCGTCCATGACGACCAGCCAGCCGACACCGACCATCGTTCCCCAGCCCAGAGAGAAGTAATCGGTGAGACGGAGTTTGCGCGCCAGGCGGGTCATCGGGTGAGACCCAAAGTTCGGGGATCCGCGCCGGCAGCCCACGAGCGAACTTGGGAGAAAGGGTCTGGAAGAGTTATTTGAGAAGAGATTCGCCCGCAGCGAGCGAAGGGATAGGTCAGCTCAGATTCGATCTTTGCGAGCGGGAGTTCCATGCGCGCAAATTATAGAGTATCGGACGTCGGAAGCCATGAGTAGTTCCACGCGCGGCGTCATGCGATCGCAAAACGAGGAGGACATTGAGCAGGCCGAAGGATGCTGAGCGCATCCTTCAGCGACGAAATTTCAAACACTGAGCTCAAGTGCGTTGCCTCAAGCAGCCTGCGGAAGAATACCGGCGGATCGACCAGATTTAGACGCGTTGAACTCTGCGTCGCCCCACGGCGCACCAGCAACAGCGTTCCCAGGCCTCCGGCATCGATTTGCTGAATCTCAGAAAGATCGAGCACCAGCACACGGAGGCGGTCGAGTTGCTCGATCCGGCGCCGGAATCCATCCAGTCCGGCTCCCCGGACCAGCCGTCCAGAGCATCGCACTACAGCCACATCTTCTATGCGTTCGATTTGGTATTGAAGTTCCATACATTTGTTCATACGCACCAGCCTTCGAAAAAGTTCCGCGAACTCGTCTTCCTGATAGACGTAGGAACGGGGCGAAGGTCACCACTTGCAAATCGGAAGTGCACGAAATTGCCTTCTTGCGCCGAAATATCGACCAAACATTAAAAACTTGTGAATTTGTTGGGGGACCTGGGCCTGTGTAGGCCTTTACAGTCCGGCCTCGATGCGCGATCTGGGATCGAGAAAATCGCGCAAGGCGTCGCCGATGAAGTTGAATGCCAGCACTGCCAACATCACAGTGACTGCGGGGAAAATCACCAGATGCGGAGAGTCGAACAAGTGGGAGCGCGCATCGTTCAACATCGATCCCCAACTTGCCGTGGGCGGAGGAACACCGAGACCCAGGAAGCTCATGGTGGCTTCGGCAAGAACCGCTCCCGCCATGCCAATCGCGGCCTGCACGATCACGGGCTGAATGATATTCGGAAGAATGTGGGTAAAGATGATGCGAAGATCACTCGCGCCGAGTGCGTGCGCCGCTTCAACAAATTCTCGTTCGCGAACGGCGAGCACCTGGGCACGAACGAGGCGGGCATAGCCGACCCAGCCTCCGAGGGAGAGCGCGAGAACGAGGTTGAAAATCCCCGGGCCCCGAAAAGCCACGAATGCGATTGCAATCAGAATGCCGGGGAAAGACAGGAACGCATTCATCAATACAATATTGACGAAGCGGTCGATGCGGCCGCCGTAGTATCCGGCGAGCGAGCCGATGACGAGCCCGAGCAACAAGGAGCCAGCGACGACGCTGGAGCCCACAAACAATGAAATGCGCGCTCCCCAGATTAGGCGCGAGAGGATGTCGCGCCCGAGTTCGTCGGTGCCGCAGAAATGCTGGGCCGAAGGCGATTCGAGGCGGTTCGGAAGATCGATGCGCGCGGGATCTTGCGGAGCAAGCCATGGCGCAAAAATCGCGCAGAACATCAACACGGCAACCAACACGACGCCGATGGCCGCCAGCGGGT
>PLHN01000052.1 GCA_003139975.1 Acidobacteriaceae bacterium | reverse complement strand
TTTCCGGCGGCAAGATCGAGGTTCTGAACGAGTGTCGAAAAGCGGACGGACAGGTGAAGAGGTCAAAGGGCACGGCTCATGTCGTGGACAAAAGGACAAATGCCAAGCTCAAAGTCACGTTCTTCTGGCTGTTCTCAGGCAATTACTGGATCATCGACTTGGCGCCCGATTACAGCTACGCGATCGTCGGAGAACCTGATCGGAAATACCTCTGGATACTCAGCCGTTCTTCTCGGCTCACCGAATCAGTCTATGGGCAAATCGCTACCCGCGTTCGCGAACTGGGGTACGATCAGTCCGGATTGACGAAAACCAGACAAAGCTGGCGTCGGCGGTGACGAATGGAAGATTGATCTCCGTCTCCATCGTCGTGGGAAGTTCGATTTTGGCGCGCTCGGCAGCGTCGCGCAGACGCTGCAGGGCCATCTCATTGCCCTTGGCTCGGAGGTCGAGACCTTCGTCTTTCCTGAACTCGTCAATGAGCCAGTCCACAATGCGCTGATCGAGGTTGTCGCCGCCTAAGTGTGTGTCGCCGTTGGTGGACTTTACCTCGATTAAGCCGTCGCCGACTTCGAGAATCGAGATGTCGAAGGTGCCTCCGCCGAAGTCGTAGACCGCGATGGTCTCGCTTTTCTTCTTGTCGAGGCCGTAGGCCAGTGCCGCCGCGGTGGGTTCGTTGATGATGCGCTTGACGTCGAGTCCGGCGATCTTGCCAGCATCCTTAGTTGCCTGCCGCTGCGCATCGTTGAAATACGCCGGAACGGTGATGACTGCGTCGGTGACCTTTTCGCCCAGGTAATCTTCAGCCGCCTTCTTCAGCTTTTGAAGAATCAGCGCCGAGACTTCTGGCGGAGTGTATCGCTTGCCTTCCGCGAGGATAACGACGTGGTCAGCCTCTGGGTCCACTTTGAATGGCACCATCTTCAGTTCTTCTTCGACTTCATCGTAGCGGCGACCCATGAAGCGCTTGATTGAAAAAATCGTGTTCCCGGGATTGGTAATCGCCTGCCGCTTGGCCACCTGGCCGACCAGTCGCTCCGTCTTCGTGAAGCAACCACCGCCGGTGTTGTTCGGCCGCCTTCCTCGTTCGGAATAACCTTAGGTTCACCGGCTTCCACGACAGCAACAACCGAGTTCGTGGTGCCAAGATCAATCCCTATAGTCTTCGCCATTTTCCTTGCCCTCCGTTATTTATGAAATCCGTGGTCATACAGTTCCTGCCTACCTCTTGAATTTGAGCTGTTCTCTAGTCTTGGTCTCGCCAGGATATTGGGCGTAGCGGTGATCCACGCGAGGCCACTTAGCGCAACTGGAAGCACACCTCGAGGTTAGCTCGCCGCGCTACATTCGTCTGGGCAAGAGTGCTCATTTTCGGAAGGCAGAGACGTCATTGAAGCAAGAGACAATTCGGGACAGTGCGTGTGGGCGTCTACACTCTTGCTTCTGGTGAGTCAGCAATGCCGTCCGGCGGCAAGACGTCCGGCAGGTCAAGGCGTGCCACGCCGATCCGGTAGTCGGCCATCCCGTAGTAAACGTCGAAGCGGTCCGGTAAGCCGAGATCGTCGCGTCGGTCGATGCCGGTGGGGAACACAACATGAGGTACCGTACCGTGGCATTCCTGCGGCAGCGCCGGCGTCAACACCGGTTCTGCCGAACGATAGCGAATCATCTGTGGATGCTCTTTCGAGAGCACCATCGCCCCGGCCGAGTAGCACAGTTGGTGTTCGTCGTGGCTCGCTTTTTCGATTTCGCTGACGCCGTGATAGACGATCAGCCAGCCGTGCCGCGTCAGGATGGGCGGAACGCCTCCGCCGATTTTGAGCCGCTCCCACGGCGATACTGGGGCGGCCAACCGATGATGCGAATTAAACAAGCNNGCGGTTTCTTCGGGACGAGTGCCGGGGAAAAGCGGTCGATGGAGCATCGCCATCTGCATTTTCCCGGCGTGATTGGGAATGGCGACGGGGAAGAGGCTGGCATCCTTGTTGTCCACGTGAACGAAATCGATGCCTTGAAATTCAGCAAAGGTCGCGAGCCCCAGTCGCTTCCAGTGAAACAGATCCTGCGATATCGCCAGGGCGATCCGTGGGCCACGGGACGAAAATGCCGTGTAAGTCATTATGTAGCGCTGAAGCGGTTCCACAAACGTGATGCGGGGGTCCTCGCAGCCGCCACCGCCATCGGGCTGCCGCTCATAATCGGCTTCCGGTTCCAGCGCGATGCCGAGCCGCTCGACGCCCGCCGGATCGCCGGCTTCATTGAACCGTACTCGGGCAATGCCGATGCGCGAGTAATTCCCGCGCGCAACCAGGCGCGGAAACAGGTAAAGTTCACCGTCTGGGCCGCGGGCGGCGGCCGGATTCAGGACGCCTTCGATCTCCTGCGGATTCCCCGGCTCCGGCTCCATCAACATTGCCAGACGCCGCAACTTGAATCCGCTCATCAATGCCTCAGCGCTTCTCATCACGCCCCCTGATCGTTATCTGTTAAGCAAGCGATGATTGCTTGTATAACCCGCTTCGTCTCCTCGGGACCCTTAACGGGGATAGAATCCACACCTGCTTTTTCGGCGGGATAGTCATTCCCTCCAACAAACAAGGCATCGCCGATATAAATCATCTCTTTCAATGAAATGTGCAGGAGGTCTCGCAGCTTTCCGATTCCGTATGCCTTGTCGATGCCAGG
>PLHN01000538.1 GCA_003139975.1 Acidobacteriaceae bacterium | reverse complement strand
CGCTGCAACGCTGCCTTGGCGCGCGGCAGCGCTTCGCGGGGAGACATTTGTGCGTTCACCGCCATCACCGTATAGGCGTCCGCCAAGCCCGTATAGGCCAGTGCATAATTCGGATCATCCTTCGTCGCCCGCTCGAAAAGCCCCGCGCTTTCTTGCATGTCGGCCAGGTCGCGCTTACTCCACAGATATCTTCCCTGCAGATAGAGATCGTGCGCCTCCGGGTTTTTCGTGTCGAGCCTGGTCGACCGGAAGCTCCCCGGCACCGGAACCCGTAGCGCCTGCGCCGTTTCCTCCACAATTTCCCGTTCCGATGCCAGCAGGTCGGCGGCCCGGGTGTCATACGCTTTCGACCACAAATGATACCCGTTGCGCGTATTGATCAACTGCACATTGATGCGCAATCCTTCGTCCGACTGGCTGATGCTTCCTTCCAGCAGCGCCCCGGCGTCCAGCGCTTGTCCGATCTTCCGCACGTCTTCCGATTTGCCCCGAAATTGAAATGCGGACGTCGCCGCCACCACTCGTAGCCCCTCCAGCTGCGCCAGGCCTGTCGTCAGTTCCTCGGCGATTCCATCACTCAGATATTCTCCCGCCGCACCGGCATTCAGGTTCAAAAATGGCAGCACCGCAATCGATGCGGCAGTGCCTGCAGTCCGGCCCCGCACGCGCACATAAAGGACCGATGCGAGAGCGATTGCACATATCAGAATCAAACCGCCCGCTGCCGCCCGGCGCAGGGAACGCTTCTTTCCCCTGGCTGATTGCACGCCCCCTGCTTCTACGGTCTCCAGGATTCCGTCCGCAGGCACCGCCATAGCCGTCCGCTCCCGGAAAACTGGCGCATAGCCTCCTTTGGGCAGATCGATGATGATGGCATCGTTCATCCCGGGTCCGGCGTAGTACTCCGAGAGCCGCGAGCGCAGCCGCCGCGCTTCCGCACGCACGATCGGGTCGCTGCCAGGATCGTAATCCGCGGCCCGCTCAAAAACCTCAAGTCCGATTACATACTCCTTAACCGATTCGGCCCGGCCTTCCAGCATCCGCTGCACGACAAAACTCAGGAACCGGCTGTGGCGCGGTGCCTTCCGAAAGATCGGCGAAGCCAGGATTCTCGCCAGCTCGGCCTCAACCTCGTGGGATTGCCTCGACGATGGGATCGCTGAGCGGTTCTCCGCCACCTCACCAGCGGCGCCTCTTTGCAGTGCCGATGGCGCGTCCGCGGAACCAGGAGGATCGAAGACCTCTTCCTGCATATGTGGCGCACCCCAAGATGGTAAGGGAAGGGCAGGAAAGCAACCCGCAGTATAGCCCCGTTCAAATCGGTCGGCAATCGCCCACGTTGGGTAATCCCGTCCTCGCCACCAACAACACTATCTTGTCTTATCAATAACTTAGCCGCGGCGCTACGGTAGCATCACCGCATGCTACTTGTGCCCACCAGCTTCCGGCCACATACTCCGGCCACAAGAACGCGGTCCGGTGTAACGGGCCGCGAAGCACGCTCCGTTGAGTTGTCCGGCACCAGGTTCCACTGTAGTGCGTTTAGACAGATCGACCTTTATATTCCGGCCGCACGGCCTTTCTCGATCTTTGCGGATGCTCTTTGCGAACTTTGCGGTTAAAAGCTTCCTTTCGGCCGCATCTTCGCAGTCAAGGGATAAGGGTCGGTAGTTTCGGCGCACTACACCAGCGAAGATTGGGCATTTTCGTATTGCATATCAGGAGGAGATCTATGCGCATCACTCGAATTGACGTTGCCAGAATGGCTCCGTCCAGCAATGGGGCGAAGTCGTTTCTCAGGCTCTCGCAATGGGTACTTTTTGGGGTGGCAGCGGCTTCGTTTGCGTTCGCCCAGCCTGAAATCAAAAAGGTCAGCACGATAACGACCCAGCAGTTCCAGACAATCACCATCACCGGAAGCGGTTTTGGTAAGCAAGCGCCCTACACTGGCGACTCCAATTACATCAGCTTTGAGGATACGACAGGCTCTCCCGGATGGCAGGGCGGCTATGATGGCTGCCTGCTCGGCTTCTGCACCACCGACACGGTTACTCTCNNCTCATCGTGAATTCCTGGACCAACACGAAGATCGTCCTGGGCGGCTTTTCCGGAGGTTGGGGAGGGGCTCCCCCCTACAATTACGTCCTCAACAAAGGCGACAGTGTACAGATCAGCGTCTTCGATGCCCAGACAGCGAGCGGGCCTGCCCAAGTCACGGTCACCGTTAGCGCAGAGAAAACCACCACTACGCTTGCCTCAACTCCGAATCCCTCCACCGTCGGCGCAGAGGTGACGTTTACCGCCACCGTATCCTCCAGCGCCGGTTCCCCGCCCGACGGAGAAACCGTTTCCTTTATGCAGGGAAAAACCACACTCGGAACCGGAACTCTAAGTGGAGGTTCGGCCACCTTTACCACTTCAACCCTCAAGACCGGGACTGACTCGATTGTTGCGGTCTACCCCGGCGATTCCGACTTCCTTACCAGCAAATCGAAACCTGTCAAGCAGGTGGTCCAATAACATCGCGTGGAGACGGGGCTTGCCCCGTCTCTGCCTGCTTCAGTGAGGAATTGTTCTCCAATGGTCCATCTTGTCTAATATGTATAAAATAGATAAACTGGCTATATGAAATCGGTTTCCGCCACCGCTGCCAAGCAAAAGTTGGCTGCGCTCCTCGACGCGGCCCAGCGCGAACCCGTGCTCATTCGCCGGCAGAACCGGGATGTCGCGGTGGTAATGTCGGTAGGGGAATACGACCGCATTCGCGGCGCGAACGAGGACGAGTTCGAACGATTCTGCGATCGCGTCAGCGCCAAGGCAAAGGCCCGCGGACTCACTAAGAAAGTCCTCGCCGAGCTACTGAAACACTGATGCGCACCCGCCAGCGCGTCGTCGTTGACACGAACGCCTTGGTTAGCCGCCTTCTTGTGGCGGATTCGATCCCCGGTCAGGCCGTGCGCGAGGCTAGGCGAAGGGGAACCCTCCTGGTCTCCGAACCCACGATGAAGGAGCTGGCCGACGTCCTCGCCCGTTCCAGATTCGATCGCTATGTCAGCATCGAGGATCGTAAGCAGTTTCTGCGACTGCTTGCCCGCGTGGCCGAGTTCGTGCCGATTGTGAATCAGGTCCGCGAGTGCCGCGACCCGAAGGACGACAAGTTCTTAGAGGTGGCGCTGAACGGCAGGGCTGACGTGATTCTGACCGGCGACCGCGATCTCCTCACGCTGCACCCGTGGCGGGACATCGCGATTCTGTCACCGCCAGATTATTTGCAGCGCCCGTAGCTACTTGGATCGCGCGCCTCAGGTCCGGAAGCGTCGATAACGAAACGGCTCAACGGCGGCCTTCATTGATCAGGTCTTTGATCTTGAGCCCGCGCAGGGAGAGATTGTGGCGTTTGCCAAAATCGGCTAGCCGTCCGGCTCGTTTCGCGTCTATCTCATTCTGTTTTGCCAGCAACTGGTCAGCTTCAAGAGCCCATTCAAAGGCACTTTTCTTAGACTCGTCGTAGGTACGAATGTCGATTTGCACGCCGCCTTGCTTACCAATCGTGATTTCCGGAAAGTTGGGCGCATTCAACGCGACCTTGCCATCACGCTGTCCAATTTCAAAGTGTACGTCGGGGCGACCTGCGATGATCTTCTGGACTACCTGCTCCTGCCTGTCCCGGCCGGGAACACACACAGGTGTCGATCGTTGTCCAACATCCCGTACGGGAAGCTCACGCCTTAGCACATCGTTCGGTGTATCCTCGAACGGTCTAGCTTTGCTTTTGAGGTAGGTCCAAACATCATCGTCAATTCGAATTGTCGGCATCACTGGCTCCTTTTAGTGCGAACAATG
>PLHN01000066.1 GCA_003139975.1 Acidobacteriaceae bacterium | reverse complement strand
CGACTCCCGCACCATCCAGCCCGGCGAGCTTTTCTTCGCCGTAAAAGGCGAGCGCTTTGACGGCCACGATTTCGTCGAGTCAGTTCTGCAGCAGGGCGCGGTCGGGGCTGTCATTCGCAAAGATCAGCTAGCCCGCTACGCCAATCCCAAAGGCCTGTTGGCCGTTGACGACACACTCATCGCCCTCCAGACGCTTTCGACCGCAGTAAGAAAGTTGTGGGGCAAAACCGCGATCGGCATTACCGGCTCCATGGGCAAAACCACCACCAAAGAGGCCGTCGCCCATCTACTCGCAATCAGATACCGCGTCCATCGCACCAAGGGGAATTTCAACAACCACTTCGGTCTCCCCCTCGGCCTGTTGACGCTCGAGCCGGAATACGACCTCGCCGTGGTTGAGATGGGCATGTCGCACGCCGGCGAAATTGCCGCGCTCGCCCGCATCGCGCTTCCAAATCAAGGCGTCGTCACTAACGTCGCTCCCGTCCATCTTGAGTTCTTCGATTCGCTCGCCGGCATCGCCCGCGCCAAGTACGAACTGATCGAAGCTCTTCCCAGCGCCGGCGCCGCTTTTCTCAACGCTGACGACGAATACGTCAGCCAGTTCGGCCGCGATTTCAAGGGCAAGGTAGTCCTGTATGGCATGAAGCCCACCGCTGACGTCCGCGCAGAAAACATCGAAGCGCTCGGTGCCGGCGGCACGCGCTTCGACCTGCTCTGCGGAGGAACGACCTGTGATGGAGTGCGTCAAAGAGTACACAGCCCGTTGCTAGGCCAACACAACGTCTACAACGTACTAGCCGCCGCCGCCGTGGCCATCCACCACGGCATCACGCCCTCCGAAATCGCCGCAGCTCTTCCCGCTCTCGCAGCGGCCGACAAGCGCGGCGAGGTCGTCCAACTGGGTAACATCNNCTCTACGATTGCTACAATTCCAGTCCAAGGGCCTTGATGGCTGCCGTTGACACTTTGGCCGCCATGCCTGCAACGCGCCGCATCGTCGTGGCAGGAGAAATGCTCGAACTAGGCACGGCCGCCGAGCAATTGCACCGCGACTGCGGCCATTACATTGCGAACAAGAAACTGGATTTCCTGCTGGGCGTGCGCGGCTTGGCCAAGCCAATGGTAGAAGCGGCGAGCGCAGCCGGCATGAAAGCTGAGTTCGTAGCCACGCCCGAAGAAACGGGCCAGTGGCTAGCGGAGCATGCGAGAGCGGGCGACGTAGTACTTCTAAAAGCCTCCCGCGGCGTGAAGTTAGAAAAAGCGCTGGAAGTCTGGCAGAACAAGCTCGGAAGCGCGAACGACGAACGACCAACGACCAACGACCAACGACGGGGGTAAGTTTGCTCTACTGGCTGCTCTACCTGAAGCTCTACCACTACTTCCCGCCCTTCCGCATCTTCCGTTATCTGACGTTCCGCACCGCGTTCGCCAGTCTCACCGCGCTGTTCACCGGGCTCATCGTGGGCCCGATCGTAATTCAGCGTCTGCGCGATTTCCAGATCGGCCAATACATCCGCGAAGAAGGCCCGCAGGCTCACCAGAAAAAAGCCGGCACGCCGACCATGGGCGGCCTGCTGATCGCGATCGCCATCCTCGTCCCTACGCTGCTCTGGGCCGACCTGAGCAATCCCTTCGTCTGGATCGCCGTATTCGCCACAGTGGCTTTTGCGGCCATCGGTTTCACCGACGATTACCTTAAAGTCGTTCATCGCCGCAATCTCGGCCTCACCGCCCGCGCCAAACTCGGTTATCAAATCGCGTCGAGCGTCGTCATCGCCATCGCGCTCATCGCCCTCGATCATCGCGGAGAATACTCCACCAAACTCGTGGTCCCATTCTTCAAGCAGGTCCATCCCGACCTCGTCATCGAGCGGTGGGTCAAAAATCCGCAGCTCTGGCCCTTCGCCTTTCTACCATTCGTGATCTTCGTCGTCATCGTGATCGTCGGCTCCAGCAACGCCGTCAATCTCACCGACGGACTAGACGGCCTCGCCATCGGCTGCACCGTGATCGCCGCCGGAGCCCTCGCCGTCCTCACCTACCTTAGTGGTCACGCCACATTCGCAGCTTACCTGGAATTGCAGCGCATGCCCCAGATCGGCGAGCTCACCATTTTTTGCGGAGCCATGGTCGGCTCCGCCATCGGATTTCTCTGGTACAACGCGCACCCCGCCGAAGTCTTCATGGGCGATGTAGGCTCGCTCGCCCTCGGCGGCGCCATCGGCACCGTCGCCGTCATGATCAAGCAGGAACTGCTTCTCCCCTTCATCGGCGGAGTCTTCGTCATCGAAGCGCTTTCGGTAATCCTGCAGGTCGGATCCTACAAGCTGCGCAAGAAAAGAATTTTCAAGATGGCGCCCATCCACCACCACTTCGAACTGCTAGGTTGGTCGGAGTCAAAGGTAATCGTGCGCTTCTGGATCGCGTCCTTAGTGTTCGCGCTCTTCGCACTGACGACGCTAAAGCTAAGATGAATTGGAGCGCAGATATCTCGAAGGGATAGCTGGGAGAACGAGCGACCAGATTGCTCGAAGCTCGCGGCTCAAAGCTCGAAGCTTGCTTGCGTCTATGGTGAAATAGAACCAATGGACCTGAAAGACAAACGCGTACTCGTAGTCGGCCTTGGCAAATCCGGCGTAGCCTCCGCCCTTTTCCTCAAATCCCGCGGAGCCCGTGTCACTGTCTCCGACTCCAAGCCCGAAGCCGAGCTTCGCAAAGAAATTCTGCTCTTCCTCGAGCACGGAATCACCGTCGAGACCGGCGGCCACGGCGACCGCACCTT
>PLHN01000179.1 GCA_003139975.1 Acidobacteriaceae bacterium | reverse complement strand
GATCGAGAGCGAAATTTTCGGCCACGAGAAAGGCGCGTTTACGGGAGCGCTGGAGCGGCGGACTGGGTGCTTTGAGCTGGCCGAGGGCGGCACGTTGCTGCTCGACGAAATCGGTGAGATGCCGGTCGGGACCCAGGCCAAATTGCTGCGCGTGCTGGAGGATGGGAAGTTTCGCCGGCTGGGCAGTAAGGTGGAAACGGCGGTGGACGTGCGCGTGTTGGCGGCGACGAATAAAGTTCCCGACGAAGCGGTGGCGGCGGGCGAATTACGCGAGGATCTTTACTACCGGCTCAATGTTTTCAATATTCGTATGCCGTCGCTGCGCGAGCACAAAGAAGATATCCGCGAGTTGGCCAAGAGCCTGCTGGCCGACATGAACCAGAAGCACAACCGCAACGTTTCGGATGTGAGCGAGGCAGTGCTGAACATTTTTCAGAGTTACGCATGGCCGGGGAATGTACGCGAGTTGCGCAACACGCTGGAGCGGGCGGTGATCGTGTGCGAGGGCGGATTGGTGGAGAGCAAGCATCTGCCTCCCGGTTTTGGACAGAGCGTGAAAGTCGTCGTGAGCGACCCGGACGCGGTGCACCTGGGCGTGGGGACGACAGTGGAGGAAGCGG
Organism: Acidobacteriaceae bacterium; assembly: GCA_003139975.1. Classification (GTDB taxonomy): domain Bacteria; phylum Acidobacteriota; class Terriglobia; order Terriglobales; family Acidobacteriaceae; genus Acidiflorens. The sequence goes on along the minus strand of PLHN01000179.1, from coordinate 8,127 downwards.
AGAAGTTGCTGATCCTGAAAACGCTGCAGGCGACGAATAATAATAAGACGCGCGCGGCGGAGATCCTGGGCATCAGCTTGAAGACGCTGCATAACAAGCTGAAGGAATATGGGCGGCCGCAGGAAGTGGTGCTGGAGGAGGAATAATCGAAGCTCGCTCTTAGCTGTTAGTTCTTGGCTCTTAGCTTCCGCTGGACGCTGCCGGTGACTGTTGGCGGCGGCCTGGTGACGGCCGACCGCGAAGGGCTAAGAGCCAAAACACAGAGCTAATGGCCAACAGCCAAGAGGCTGCTTTTTATGACCCGGAAATTCGTCATCGTGTTCGTGATTACCACGTTGTTTACGGCGCTGGTGGTCTTGTTTTCCTGGGTCTATTTGTCGCAACTGCTGAAGCAGCGGCTGATGTGGGCCGACGAGACCGCCTCGCAACTGGCCAACCAGCTAGAGTATGCGGCCTCGAAGGCGGTTCCCGATCTCACCAGCACTCGCGTCGATACGGCGAACCCCAAGGTGTTTCGTGCGGCCATCACCAATTTCCTGCAGACCGATCCCAACCTGAACGCGATGCTCGAATCGCAGGTAGGGAACTCGCACATCATTTACGACGCGGCTGTCATCGACCCGAGCGGAGTGGCGATTCTGGACACGCTCCCTGTGCTGAACGGCAAGCCTGCACCGACGCGGGCGCCCTTGAGCTTGCTTCGGGACGCGGGCTTCCGCCGCCAGCTGCGCATTTTGTATGGGCAGCCTGCCACGGTCTATGACGTGACCATCGGGCTGGACATGGGTGGGCAGGCTTTTGGAAGCATTCGGGTAGGGGTATCAACGGTTCTCCTGCGCAGCGAACTCACGCCCAGATTGCAGCAGGCAGGTTTCTTTTCGGTGCTGGCTGTTTTTTGTTCGCTGGTGCTGGCCTCGGTGATTTCGAACGTGGCGCTGGGGCCGCTGAAAACCATTGCTCGGAGCCTGGACAGCGCCAGCGCGGGCGATCCGCTGCCGGCCGGCGATGAATCGGCCTCCGACGAGGTGGGGCTGGTATCGCTGAAGATCGCGCACCTAGGGCGGCAGATCCGCGACACCAACCAGATTTTTTCCGCACTCAAAGACAATGTCGAGCAAGTAATGGCAAAACTGCAGGACGGCCTGATGCTGTTTACTCGCGATACCCGGGTGGTGCTGGTAAGCGCTTCGTCGGAAAAGTTCTTAAGCCGTCCGAGGCGGGAAATCCTGGGACGCACGGCGGAAGAAATTTTTTCCGACGGTACGGTGTTGGGGACGGTTGTGCTGTCGGCCTTCCAGAAACAGAAACCGCTTGGGCAGTACGAGTTTGACGCCGCCGACGGACGCCGCGTACAGGTTTCGCTCGATTTCATTCAGGAGAAGGGAACACCCATTGGCGCGCTGCTGACGATGCGCGATGTGGAATCGGTGCGGCGGATCGAGAACGAAATCGAGATTTCGCGCCGGTTATCGTCGTCGGGGCGCGTGACGCGCGGCGTGGCGCACGAAGTCAAGAATCCGATCAACGCGATCGTGCTGCATCTGCAATTGCTGCATGACAAGATCAAGCAAGACGATCCCGAGATGCGGCGGCACATGGATGTGATTGGAGACGAGATTCGCCGTCTGGATCGCGTGGTGCAAATCCTGGTGAATTTTATGAAACCGCGCGATCTGCACCTGGAAGAGGTGGACCTGCGCAAGATACTGGCGGACGTGGCCGTGCTGACGGCGCCGGACGCGAAACAGCGGGGCACTACGGTGGAGAGGAGCCTGCCCAGCGAAGCGCTCATGGTGCGCGTGGACTCCGATTTGATGAAACAGGCGATTCTGAATCTGGTCATGAATGGCCTCCAGGCGATGACGCATGGCGGGACACTCACGGTGATGGGGTATCGCGAGGACGAGATGGTGATTGCCGAAGTGAGAGATCAGGGGAACGGAATTCCTCCGGAGGCGCAAGAGAAAATTTTTGAGTTGTATTACACGACCAAGAAGGAGCAGGGCGGAAGCGGAATTGGCTTGGCGGAAACATACCAGATCATGCAGTGGCACTACGGATCGATCGAGTTCGATTCGATTGTGGGTGCCGGAACGACATTTCGATTGCGGCTGCCGGCCGTGGGTGCGAAAACCGGCCGGCCGGCAGAAATGACGGCTTGATATGCGCTGGGTGAGCGGGATCATCATCGCGCTGGGGTTGAGTTTTGCTGCCGTCCTGCCGTTGGTTGCGCAGGACACGGTTCCAGGAGCTGAGGCTCCAGCGCAGGAAACGGTTAAACAGCAAGCGCCGGCAGCCGGCAAGAACGCCGCGCCCACAGCCCGGGGAGAAGCTCCGGCAGAAGCGAAGCGCGAAGGGAAAGAGATCGGCGAACAAAAAAAAGAGGACACAGCCGAGCACAAGACTGACGCGCAGCCGGGCGAAAATCACAGAGAGAAACCTGCCGACAATCCGGCCGCCAAGACTGGAGATCAAGCCGAGTCGAAAACGTCGGAATCCAAAGCTGAGCCGAAGACCGACGACAAGGCTGAAGCCCCAGCCAAGGCCGAATCGAACGCGACGGGCCACGAGTCCAATGCCGGAACCGGGAGTTCTGCCGTGCCGGGTACCCGCACATCCAACACTAGTGGTGCCGATGCTGGCGCGGCGAGTAGCAGTGGGGCGGGCGCAAATGAAGGGCATCGTCCGAGCAATCCGCCGCCGGTGCCGACGCCAGTTCCACCGAAAAAGCCGCGGAAAGTCGTGGTGCGGGAGGGCGGCGCGAGCGAACCGGTCGCTCAGATCGTAACCGGCATGACCGTCGAAGAGGCGAGCAGCGAGCGGCGAGAGGCAGAGAAGTTTCTAGACGCAGCGGAGGAAAACCTGAGGCGGGTGACAGGGCGGACCCTCGATGCGCAGCAGCAGGAAACGATTTCGCAGATCCATAACTACGTGGAACACGCGCGGTCGGCGTTGAAAGAAGGAGATATTTCACGGGGCCACACGCTGGCGTTAAAGGCAAATTTGCTGGCGGACGATCTGGTGAAGCATTAGTCGTGCCTCTCGGGGACGTTCTTTTGCGTTTCACAAACATGGGTTGACCGCGCCCTCCGGACGCCCTAACATTACGGCTCGCGGAAGAAGCCTGCCCTTGGTGTGAAGGCAAAACGCCCTTCCGCTTCGAAGTACCACATGGATTTTGTCGGCCAAACTGTGTCGCATTACCGCGTGCTCTCGAAGCTCGGAGTCGGCGGGATGGGAGTTGTGTATGAAGCCGAAGACACGCGTCTGGGGCGGCATGTGGCGCTCAAGTTCATTCCGGATCATCTCGTCAGGGACCAGCGGGCGCTGGAGCGGTTTACTCGCGAGGCGCGGGCCGCATCGCAACTGAATCACGCCAATATCTGTACCGTCCACGATATTGAGGACAATAGCGGGCACCCCTTCATTGTGATGGAGAAGCTCGAGGGGCAGAGCCTGAAGCAGCGGATGCAGGCTCACCGGGGCCAGCCGATGGATACCGACGCGTTACTCGATATCGCCATCCAGGTCGCGGATGCGCTAGCGGCATCGCACGCCAAGGGGATTGTGCATCGTGACATCAAGCCCGCCAACATGTTTATTACGCCCAATGGGCAGGTAAAAATTCTTGACTTCGGGCTGGCGAAGCTCGCGAAGGATGGCAGCGTGGGCACGGCGACGGATTCGTCGCTGGAGGAGTCGCTAACGCAGGTCGGTGTCATCCCAGGGACGGCGGTGTACATGTCGCCGGAGCAGGCGCGTTCCGACGACCTGGATGTTCGCAGCGACATTTTCTCGTTCGGCGTGGTGCTGTACGAAATGGCGACGGGCAAGAAGCCATTCACGGGGACGAACGTTGTGACCACGCTGCACGCGGTGATCAATCAGAAACCGGTTTCGCCGCGGACGCTGAATCCCGCGATGCCAGCCGAACTGGCAGCCATTATCGGCAAGGCGATGGAGAAGGACCGCGAGCAGCGTTACAAGAATGCGACCGAGATGCGGGCCGATCTGGAGCGGCTGAAGAAGGAATCCGAGCCCACTCTACGGAGCGGATTGCGGCACGTGAGCGGGCTGCACGTAGTCACGAACTCGTTTGAGAAGTCGAGCGGCAAGCGGAATTGGATTCTGCTTGGGTTGTGCGCGGTGCTGCTCACGGGGCTGGTGGCGGCCGGCACCTGGTGGTTTAAGAGGGGCGCGACTGCGCAGATGAGTAACCGGACGATTGCAGTGCTGCCGCTGCAGAACATTAATAACGATGTGGAGAGCGACTTTCTGAAATTTGCGCTGGCCGATGAGATTGCCAATGCGCTGACCTATTCCCGGTCGCTGGAAATTCGGCCCACGGTGAACACAGAGAAATATGGCAACGGAGAAGCGGATTCGTCGAAGATTGGGCGCGAGCTGGGCGTGGGAACTGTGATTGCCGGCCATTTCCTGAAGCAGGGCGACAACGTCCTGGTGACGCTGGAAGCGGTCGAAGTAAAGAACGATCGGCTGGTGTGGACAGGCACACTGACAGGTCCGGCCAACAATCTGATGACCCTGCGGAATCAGATGGCGAAGAAAGTCAGGCAGGAACTGCTGCCCGCGCTGGGCATCGGAGGCGGGCCAGCCGAAGCCAGCAGCGCTCCGGCGAATCGCGAAGCCTACGAGGTGTATCTGCGCAGCACCGCCATTCCGCACGATGCCGGGCCGAATCAGGACGCGATCAGGATGCTGGAGAAGGCGGTGCAGCTCGATCCCAATTACGCGCCCGCATGGGAAGCATTGGGGCTTCGTTATCACTACGACGCGATTTATGCGGGCGGCGGAGCGGCCGGCTACGAGCGCTCGAATGCGGCGTACCAGCGGGCGCTGGCGCTCGAACCGGGGCGCACGAATTCTGCCGGATCTCTGGCGATGAATCTGGCTGAGACTGGAAATCTCGAGAAGGCGTATGAGGACGCCCGGGAATTGGTGAACCGGCGTCACAATAGTGCATTCGCGCATTTTGCTCTCGCATATGTGCTGCGTTACGCGGGGCTGCTGGATCGGGCGCAAGGCGAGTGCGACAAGGCGCTGGCGATCGATCCAACGAACTACTACTGGCGCTCGTGCGCGTTTGCTTATTTTGAGCAGGGGAAACTGGCGCGGGCCATGGAGTATCTCAACCTCGATGCGGGCTCGGAGTATTCCAATGCGGTGAAGGTGACGGTGCTCATGCGCGAAGGGAAGATGACGGAAGCGCGGCAGGCCGCTCAGAGCATGACGGAAAGCCCAACATGGATGAGGGCATTCTTAATCGGCTGCCTCGACAAAGTGCCGGAATCCAAGAGGCATCGCCTTGCCGAATCGGCGGAAAACGCACTGATGCCGGAACATAATTCTGCGTTGAAATATTATGAGGGAGCGGTGTTAGCCGCATGCGGCGAGAAGCAGATCGCGTATACGTTTTTGCGAAAAGCGATATCGGACCGATACTGTGCGCGCGAGGCGCTGCTGGCCGATCCGCTGCTTGGCACTGTCCGGCAAGACCCCGAATTCCAAGGGATTGTGCAGGCCGCGGCCGCGTGCCAGCAGAAATTTACGGCGGCAGAGGGGAACATCAAATCAGCGCCATTATCCGCGCGCTAGAATGCAAGATATTTGCTCCGTGCTTCGTGTAAATTCCATCAGATGAGGATGTTTTCAATCTTGAGGGCCGGGGTCGGTTGTCGGGCCGGAGGGCGCGGTCTGGCCAGATCTTTGTCAATCGTACTTGCGGTCCTGTTCGCGTTTTCTTTCCTACGTGCGGCGGCGGGACAAAAAAACGAGAAGCCGGCGGGCGACAAGCCTGCCGACAAATCCGCCATCGATCGTTACTATGATCCGCTTCCTCAGGACACGGGCGAAGCGGGGCTGAATCTGACACTGCGAAAGCTGGAAACCACGGGCCGGCTGATGCAGGTCGATGCGCATCCCGACGATGAGGATGGAGGCATGCTCACGTTGGAAGCGCGCGGCAAGGGCGTCGAAACCCTGCTGATGACCCTGACACGCGGGGAGGGCGGCCAGAATAAACTCGGCAGCAGCCTGTTCGATGTGCTCGGGGTGCTGCGGACGCTGGAAGTTCTGGCTGCGGACCGATATTACGGCGTGGAACAGCGCTTTTCGCGGGTCGCAGATTTCGGATACTCGAAGACTCCCGAAGAAACATTTCAGAAGTGGCAGGGGCACGACGTGGCGCTGGGCGACATCGTGCGCGTGATCCGAACGTTTCGTCCGGATGTGCTGATCGCACGCTTTTCCGGAACGGAGCGCGACGGGCATGGGCATCATCAGGCGTCGGCCATTTTGACCAAAGAAGCCTTCCGCGCAGCCGCCGACCCGCAGCGGTTTCCCGAGCAGATTGCGGAAGGGTTGCAGCCCTGGCAGGCGAAGAAGCTCTACATCGGCAACGTGTGCGGCTTCGGAGCGATGAGCTGCGATGCGACCAACTACACAGTCAAGCTGAACACGGGGAGGGTGGACCCGCTGCTGGGAACGTCGTATGTGCAGTTAGCCTTGAAGGGATTGCGGCACCAGCAGTCGCAGGGACTGAGCGGGGTGTCGGTTCCGGAGGGGGACCGCTTCACTTTTTACAAGCTGGTGGATTCAGTGGTGGATTCGCCTAAAGATAAGGACATGCACGAGCAGGATTTTTTCGATGGGATCGACACGACTCTGCCGGGGCTGGGGGCGCGACTGGGTGACGAAGAAAAGAAGGCACCGTGGCTGCGCGGAGAACTGGGGTCGATAGCCACAGACATCAAGCATGCCACGGAGAAGGCGGCTTCCGATCCCACCAGTGCGGCGGAGCCGTTATCGAAGGCGGCCGAGCGCCTTGCCGCGGCGGCCGATCGTATGAAGGCGAGCGATCTCACCGACGCTGCCAAAGAGAATGTGCTGCCCGTCCTGCAGGCGAAGGAGCAACAGGCGCAGCGAGCCGCCAACGTCACTCTTAGTCTGCGCCTGGAGGCCATGGTCACGTCCGGTCCCGATCCCGAAAAAACTGTTCTGCCATTCAAAGAGGCGCTGACGGTGGTCTCTCCAGGACAGATTTTTCAGGTGATGGCGAGGTTGCACAACGGATCGGATCACTGGCTGCTTGTAGATGGAGCTCAACTGGAAGGTGGCGAGGGCTGGGTTCAGAAAGCCGATGCCGGACAAATGACGATAGGGCCCGCCAAGGATTACTACGCGAATTTCGCGATTAAAGTTCCTCCCGACGCGCCTTCGACTCGCCCGTACTGGCATCGCGATAACCCGGAAACGGATGCGCTGAACACCATTGACGAAGAGCGGTATCGCACGCTGCCTCTTCCCCCTCCGCCGCTGCGGGTGCACATGAAATATGAACTTGTCGAGCGCAATCGGATGCATTCCCCGGCGCCTGACGTGATTCGAAACCGGCACGGAAAAGAAGCTTCAGAGCAGGAAATTTCGGCGACGGTTTTTGTGCCTTATGTCGATGAGAGCGGCAGCCGCTACCGCACTCCTCTCGCGGTGGCCCCGGCGTTTTCTCTGAGTCTCGTGCCGGGAGAGCAGGTTCTCTCCGCGCAAGACGGCAAACAGATCGTTGTGAAGATCGGCGTGAGCTCGAACCTTACGGGGGCTCCGCCCGGAACGCTGTCACTCGAACTGCCGCCGGGCTGGAAATCGGAACCGGATCGCTTGGCCGTCTCGCTGGCCAAGCGTGGCGACAGGCAGGAGTTTCTTTTCAAAGTAGTGCCCGGAAAGCTGCAGGAGGGACGCGTTGAGATCCGCGCCGTGCTCGACGCCGGCGGCGAAAGATACAGCGAAGGCTATTCGCTGGTAACCCGCGAAGACCTGGGCGCTGCCTATTACTATCAGCCCGCCGTGCAGCGCATCTCGATCGTCGATGTGAAAGTGCCGAAAGATCTGAAGCTCGGCTACATCATGGGCGCGGGCGANNGTGCTCCAGCAGATCGGCATGAATGTCACGGTGATCCCGGCGGAGAAGCTGGCGACAGAAGACTTGAGCCAATATCAGACCATCGTGCTCGGCATCCGCGCCTATGATACGCAGAAAGACGTCATCGCGAACAACAAGCGGCTGCTCGATTTTGTCGAGGCTGGCGGGCGGCTGGTGGTGCAGTACAACAC
>PLHN01000122.1 GCA_003139975.1 Acidobacteriaceae bacterium | reverse complement strand
TGGGTGCAGGAGCGCGGCCTCTATTTCATGTCGGAGTGGGACCCTCATTTTGTGCCGCTTCTCGAATCGCACGACCCGGGCGAAGCCGAACAAAAAGGCGGCCTTCTGATGGCGCATTACGGCAAGGGAACCTACATCTACTGTGCGTATGATTTTTTCCGGCAATTGCCGGCGGGTGTGCCGGGCGCGGTGCGATTGTTTGTGAATCTGGTAAGCGGTCGTTAGTCATTTCTGTCGTTAGTCGTTAGTCGTTAGTNNAACGACCAACGACGAACGACGGGCTCCGACAACTTCGTGATGATCTCCCCCATAGCGGACGCCGATCGCAAAACGCCGCTCGTGCGCGGCCTTAGCCTAACCTCGGCCACCGCGCTCAACATGATCGATATGATCGGCGTGGGGCCGTTCATTACGATTCCGCTGATCGTCAGCGCGATGGGCGGCCCGCAGGCGATGCTGGGCTGGGTGCTGGGTGCGCTGCTCGCCGCCTGCGATGGCCTGGTTTGGGCGGAACTGGGCGCGGCTATGCCCGGGTCGGGCGGCTCGTATCGTTACTTGAAAGAAATTTACGGCCCGCAAACTCTGGGCCGGCTCGTTTCCTTCCTCTTTATCTGGCAACTTTCGTTCAGCGCGCCGCTTTCGATCGCCTCGGGCGCCATCGGTCTCTCGCAGTATGCAGCTTTTTTCTGGCCGGGCCTGGAACGCGTGTGGTCCACACGCATGTGGACTCTGAATCTGCCGCTGATTGGGCCCTTGCAACTGACCTGGGTTGTGATGCCGGCCACGCTGGTGGCGATCGGCGTGTGCGCGCTCACCGCGTTTTTGCTTTACCGGCGAATCACGGCCATCTCACGTCTTACCAAATTGCTTTGGCTGGGAGTGATGGGGACGATTGGATGGATTATCTTCACCGGCCTGACCCATTTCAACGCGCGGCAAGCATTCGACGTGCCTCCGGGCGCGTTTTCGTTTTCCAGCGATTTCTTTCACGGGCTGGGCGGGGCGATGCTGATCGCCTCGTATGACATCGGCGGATACTACAACGTCTGTTTCCTCGGAGACGAGGTCAAGGAGCCAACGAAGAATATTCCACGGGCCCTGTTGCTTTCCATCGTCGCCGTCGCGTTTCTATATATCGTGATGAACGTCAGCATTCTGGGTGTGATTCCGTGGCGGGAACTGGCGCAGGCAGGAGCGGCAAACACCAAACTGTACGTGGTCTCGACCATGATGCAGCGCGTCTATGGGCAGGGCGCGGCGTCGGTGATTTCCGTGCTGGTCATGTGGACGGCATTCGCGTCGGTATTTTCGCTGACGCTCGGCTATTCGCGCGTGCCCTACGCCGCCGCCCGCGACGGCAACTACTTCCGTTTCTTGGCCGCCGTCCATCCTAAGCACAACATTCCCCACCGCTCGCTGGTGGNNCGCGTACATCCCGTGGATCGGTTTCCCTATATTTCGCTGCTGGCGTTGGCGGGAGTGGCCGCGCTGTTTTGTTTCCTGCGGCTTGCCGATCTGATTGCCGCGTTGATCGTGATCCGAATCGTGCTGCAGTTTCTGGTGCAGAGCGTGGGAGTAATCGTGCTGCGCATTCGACGGCCCGACCTGCCGCGGCCGTTTCGCATGTGGCTCTATCCGCTGGCGGCGCTCATTGCGTTTGCCAGCTTTGTCTTTATTCTGGTTTCGCGCAAGAACTTCCTGCGCGAAGTGCGCTACGCCGCAGTCCTGCTGGCTGCGGGCCTCGTGATTTATGCGGTGCGCGCGTGGAAGCATCGGGAATGGCCGTTTCGAAGAGTGGTCAGCAATTAGCGGACGGGATTCCCTGAACCGGCTGAAGAAGTAGTTGGGTTCCGTGGTGGTGCGGGATTCAATTTTCAATTACCATCTGGGGCGTCCTTTAAGGGGAAAGGAAATGATCAAAAAACTTGGGATCGTGCGGTTGGCTTGCATGGCTGTTGCTTTGATGTCTGCTGCGTTCGGGACGGCTTGTTTTCACCGTACTTATCGCGCGTATGACTCCTATTACAACGACTACCACAAGTGGAACGACCGCGAGGCGGAGTATTATGCGCGCTGGTGCCACGAGACGAATCGTGATCCCGGCCGCGATTATCGCAAGCTTTCTCCCGACGAGCAGGAAGAGTATTGGAAGTGGCGGCATCAAAGCAGCGATCAAGGCCGCCATCATAAAAAGTGACGGCAGCTGAAGTCCGGCTCTGCAAATTCTCATCACTCGGAGACACTATGAAGAAAATCTTGTCGTTGGCTGTGGTATTGGCGCTTTGCGGCTTGTGCGCGGCCCAGAGCGAACCCAAAAAAGACGAACCGAAAACGATCACGCAGGTTCTCGATTCCGGAGTCAAGATCATCGAGAGCGAGTTCATTCCCGCAGCGGAGGCTATGCCGGAAGACAAATACGGCTTCGCGCCGACCGGTGGCGAATTCAAGGGCGTGCGCACGTTTGCCCAGCAGGTGAAACACGTCGCCGCAGTGAATTACATGGTGGCTGCGGCAATCATGAGCGAGAAGCCGCCGCTCGAACTGGGCGGAGAAAATGGGCCGGACAGCATCAAGTCAAAAGCCGATATTGTGAAGTTCGCGAAGGACTCCTTCGCTTATGCCCACAAAGCTGTCGCCACCATCACTAGTGAGAACGCCACGGGAGAAGTGAACAGTCCGTTCGGCAACGGCAAATCTACACGAGCCGGGCTGGCGACAGTTTTTGCCTGGCATGGATTTGATCACTACGGGCAGATGGTGGAGTATCTGCGGATGAACGGAATTGTTCCGCCGGCCAGCCGGAATTAGCTGGCAAGAAATCTAGGATTGGTGCCCCAGGTTCGCGCCGGTTTTTTCGGCGCTAACCTGGGTTAAGAAGGTCGGCGCAAGTCGGCTTTATTTCTTTCCCGGCGGATGGTGCTTGCGCCAGTCCGCACTGTCGCGGCCGCCGTGCATCGCGATCTCGGTCAGCACAAGCTCGGCGGGCAGGCGGCGCTTCGCCAGGTGCGTGGCGATTCTCTGCCGCACTCTTTTCGCAGGCACTCTCGGATCGAGGAACACGAGCACCGACGGCCCCGCTCCGCTCAGGCATGCACCGAAGATGCCTGTCTCGCCGGTCAGTTCCTTGAGCGCGGGCAGCAGCGGACAGAGCGGCGCGCGATAGGGTTGGTGAATCCGGTCTTCAAGCGCCGCCGACAGCAGATTCGGCGTTCCATTGGCAAACGCCGACAGCAGGAGCATCGAATTCTGAATGTTCGTGACCGCGTCGGCGCGCGAGTACTGATAGGGCAGAGCCCGCCGCGCCTGCTCGGTGGAGAGCGGATTCTCCGGCACCGCCAGCAGCAGCGGCCACTTTCCTTTCGGCTTCACCTCAACCACTTGCGCCTGAACCTGGTTGGCCATGCGCGCCACCGTGAACGCGCCCATCCAGCAGGCCGAGGCGTTATCGGGATGGTGCTCGCGCATCGAGGCCTCGCCCACAATGCGATCATCCTTCCACCGCAAATGCCCGAAATGCACGGCCAGGGCAATGCCCGCCAGCCGCGCCGCCGCCGACGAACCGCAGCCCTTGCCGATGGGAATCTCGTTTTCGAGGTGAATGCGCAGCGGCGCGATCTTGCGGTTCTCCGATTCGAGTACCTCACAATAGGTGGTGACGATCAGGTGGTTCTCCGCCCGCGCGCAGATGTGCGCATCGCGCCCCTCGGCCGTGATGAAGAAGTCCGGGGCGCGCTCGGCGCGCAGACGCAGATGGAAATCGAGGGCGAGGGCGGCGGCGTCGAAGGCCGGGCCCAAGTTGGCGGAAGTCGCTGGCAGCGCCAAGCGCAGCGAGCGATCCGAAGATGCAGGACGCGAAGGCATAATCTTAGAGATATTCGACTTCTGATCGACCGGGCGAGCCGTCTATTGACCGACTCAGCCTGCCCCAAAACGGCTGAAAATGAAAGACTTTATAGCAGTCCTGAGGGTGATCGAACCGATTCCGACCGATAAGAACTCCGAAATTGTGTCTTATACACGAATGTGCGGCGAAGTGCTACGAATTTCTCTCGGCCGTGTCCAGTGCCGCAATTACCGCCCCCAAGTCGGCGTCGAGCACAATTGGGGCCCGCTGCAGCGATTTGGAC
>PLHN01000471.1 GCA_003139975.1 Acidobacteriaceae bacterium | reverse complement strand
CGACCAGAACCGAGATTCCATAGGCCCGCCGCACCTTGGCAAGCCCTGTTTGCGCGCTCACCACCGGCCCAGCGTAGTCAATGCGATTCAGAGAAGAGAACACCAGCCCCGCCGTGAGGATGCAGCCGATTCCATAGGCCTGCACAGCCACTCCGCTCAAAATGACCGAGACTGCGGTCGGCTTGGTGGACCAGAGCAATGCCGCCAGGACAATGAAGAACACGCCGAACACAATCTGAAATGTTTGGTTCAGCTTGAGTGGTCTCAGGCTCTTCTGAGTGGCGTCCAGTTTCTTCTGGCGCAGCATCTCTGCGCTTAAACGGTTCCCACGTTCGAGTGCCTTGTCGAGTTTTTCCCAGGTTGCTTTGAATTTGCTGAGTTCCATTGTTTTCAGTCATCGTCGTTAGATTTCAGTGCGTATGCGTTGTTTGAGTCGACTGATTTTCGTCGAAACATTGGTGGGCGTGATCCCCAAAATCTCGGCTATCTCTTTCTGCGGCTTGTCTTCGAGGTAGAGCAGCAGCAGAGCTCGCTCAAAGGGAGGTTCGGCTGCAATGAACCGGCGCAGCTGCTCGATGCGTTCCGCTACATCGGAGTCTGCCGATGATGGTGAGCCCGTATCGTGCAGTTCCTGCTCCAATGGCGTGAACACTCTGCGATGTTGCAGCTCTCTGCGAACGAAGCTGATCGCAACGTTCAATGCAATGCGGTACATCCAGGTTGAGAACAGACGGGTGGCATCGTACTTTGGCCACGCTCTCCAAAGCTGGGCCGAGATTTCCTGCGCAAGATCGTCGCGGTCTTCCGCGCGCCAGCAATACGTGTTGACTGTCTTGAAGATGATTCCGCGATGCGACTCGAGAAGCGCTTCAAAATCGGTTTGATTCTCACCCGTCACGATGCGGCTTTTCCCTCCCTTGAGGATGCGCGGCATTCTCAACCGTTAAATCCAAAGCTGTCTAGTCCATGATTCGCGGCAGAATAGAAAATGTCACAACTGGGCTGGAGATTAATTTCACGCTGGTGGCAATGTGGATGAAAACGCATAAGCACTGGATGCAACCTGGCGCGTCCATGAGTGTAAGGCCTGGTTACGACAACAATCGGATAAACTGCTTGTTCGGATTCGGTTCCACAAATAGGAAGCAGTTCTCAGTGAAATGGCCTGTTTCAAACAGTGCGCCCAGTAACGCTGGTCGTGGGCGTTTTTCAGAGGAACTTCAGCGCCTTGCTTGGAGTCTAAATATCTGAAGACGTTCTAATGGCTACTCCGCAGCGTTCCCGTCTACTTATCGCGGTCGTGGGTTTCGGAGCCGTTCTCTGCGGATTCGCGGCGCACTACATCCGTCTGAAACTTACGGACGTTCCACCTCCACCCGCCCCACTCACGCTCGCTAGCGCTGAAAAGGCGTCCTTCCGGCGATTTCAGGAGATTTTTCGCCGCTCTCACAAGACTATTCCTCAGGCAGAAAAGGAACACATTCTAGACGGACAGTTCACAGTAGTGACCGCAACCGAAGCAATGCCTGCACGCCTGAAAGCAGCCTTCACCGTCATAACCGGAGCGCAGTATGGATTTGCAAGCGGAGCACAGCGATTCGGAATGGAGAATCCCGATTGGAAGTTTCCGTATCAGATGCGAAGAGTGATGCCGTACCGGCGTTTGTTGTTCGCCGGTCTCACCGACAACAAGTGGTTCATTCACTACCTGAGCGGGATAGGATGCGGGACACCAGAAAAGTATTACGTTGTTGTATTTGACGCTGACGAGCAAAACAAAGTCCAGTTTCTGTGGGGTGGCAAGGGGCCTGAAGGCGCGACCGACTTGGACGACCTGCGCAGAGGAATCGCTACCGGGCGATTCACGGATAATTTGTCTTGCCCTTGGTGAATGACTGACGAAAAATCTCGATTTCACTCATTGCCCCCGGTCGGCCAGTTCATAATCGGTGATAGGGGCTGACAACGGGCTTGTTGTCCGACCTTTGGCTGACTTCTCTTATCCTCCGAGACTGAAATTCAAATGACCGATTTTGGGGGTTACGCCGCGCGCAAATCCAAGCTATAATTTATCCAGTAAACATGCGCCCCAACGGCTCCATTTCGCGAATCTGCTGGATTGAAGGGCTTGCCTGCCCTCGCCGCTATCTGTCTCTCCTGCCTTCGCATGTTCGCGCCAACCTCTTCGGCAGCGACTAATTCTCNNCTCACACTCACACTCGCACTCGCCCTGACCCGTGAACCCTGACCACCAACCACCAGCCACTGTTCTAGGAGAACTTGCCATGACAACGAAAACTCTGACTCTCGGCCCCAAGATCAAAACTGCTCTTCCCGGCCCCAATGCCCGCCGCATTCTCGCGGGCGACGAAAAATATATTTCTCCTTCTTATACGCGTTCCTATCCGATGGTTGCCAAGCGCGGCCGCGGCATTGTTGTTGAAGACGTCGACGGCAACGAATTCTTCGATTTCTCGGCCGGCATCGCCGTGACTTCGACCGGCCATTGCCATCCTGAAGTTGTCGCCGCGATTCAAAAGCAGGCCGCGGAACTGATTCACATGTCGGGCACCGACTTTTACTACGAAGGCATGGTCACGCTGGCGGAGCGGCTCTCGAAGATTGCGCCCATGCCGGGGCCGCACAAGATCTACTACGGCAACTCGGGTGCCGAGGCGGTGGAGTGCGCGTTGAAGCTGGCGCGCTATCACACCAAGCGCCAGCAAGCGATCGCCTTCCTGGGCGCCTTTCATGGCCGCACCATGGGTGCGTTGTCCCTTACGGCGTCGAAGCCGCAGCAGAAGCGGCGTTTCGCACCGCTAGTGCCGGGAGTGACGCACGTGCGCTATCCCGACATCTATCGCGGCTGCATTGGCGGGGCGCAGGATGCCGAGCCGTTTGCGCTCGGCTGTGCGCGCTACATCGAAGACAAGCTGTTCAAGACCGTGCTCGCGCCGGAGGAAGTGGCGGCGATTTTCGTCGAGCCCATTCAGGGCGAAGGCGGATATGTAGTCGCTCCCACGGTCTTCATGCAGGAACTGCGCCGCATCTGCGACAAACACGGCATCCTGCTCGTCGTCGACGAAGTGCAGAGCGGGATCGGCCGCACCGGCAAGTGGTTTGCCGTCGAGCACACCGGCGTGCAGCCTGACATCGTTTGCATGGCGAAGGGCATTGCTTCGGGCATGCCGCTCGGCGTGACTATGAGCAAAGCCGAGATCATGGATTGGGTGCCCGGGTCGCACGCTTCCACATTCGGCGGCAACCCGGTTTGCATTGCCTCCGCGCTGGCCACGCTCGACGTGATCGAGAA
>PLHN01000091.1 GCA_003139975.1 Acidobacteriaceae bacterium | reverse complement strand
GACCGCTTCCGCCAGATGGTCCTCTCCCGCGGCAACACCGAAGAGCTAGGCAAAATGTACGCAGCCTGGCTAGGTGGAGAGCCCACGATAGAGCCCATGCTCAAGTACCGAGGCCTGCTCCCGGAGGACAGCGCGAAGTAAGCGGCGGTGTCCCGCGACGGTTCATTACTATCCGTTCGAGACCAAAGAGCACAATTCGCGCTTGACTGCCATTGTTACCCATGGTAACAATTGACAGGTGTACACGGTCGTCACCACCAGGTCATTCGCGAAAGCGCTCTCCCGCCTTCCGTTGAACTGGCAGAAGCGNNTTCTGTTTGACTATCATTGTTACTTAGGGTAACATTTGACAAGTGTACAAGGTCGTCACTACAAAATCCTTCGCCAAAGCGCTCTGCCGGCTTCCGGTGAACTGGCAGAAGCGGATTGTGGAGAAGATCAAGGAAGTTGCCGCCGATCCCTATGCCCAGCACAACAACGTCACCAGGCTTCAGGGGCGCGATGCCTACCGGCTGAGAGTTGGCGACTGGCGCGTCATTTACGAGTTGCATGATGACCGTCTTGAATTGTGGGCCTTGGAAGTGGGAGCGAGAGGGGGAATTTATTGATGCGCATAGAAACCATTACAAGGAAGGGCAAGGAGTTCGCCGTGATTCCGGTAGCATCCCTGCAGAAACTGATGGAAGATGCGGAAATGCTGGCCGACGTGAAGGCCTATGATGCCGCCAAAGCGCGTCTCGAAGCCGGAGACGACGAACTCATACCCCTGGAGATCACCGAGCGTCGCCTGCGAGGAGAGCCTGCACTCCGCATTTGGCGCGAGCACCGCAAGTTCACCCAGGAACAGCTCGCAAAGAAGTCAAAAGTATCGCGCGCCCTGATCGCAGCCATTGAAACCCACCGCAAGTCCGGCTCCGTCACCACATGGAAGAAACTCGGCGCCGCCCTCAACGTGAGCTGGGAGCAACTGGCCTAAGGACTGGGACAGCCTTTCAGCCGTGCCGCGCAGAGCTAATGAAGACGAGGGCTTCAGCCCCTGAGGGCCTCGACAGTTTGCCCCTGAAGCCGCCCCACAGGGATTGTCATCCCGAACGAGGTGAAGGATCTGCACTTTGCCCGTCGGCTGCGGGGGACTAGGCTCACCCCCAGGGCCGGCTAGCAAAAAAAGCAAAGGTACCGCGACCCGATCGCAGCGAAAATACTGCCGAGATCGAGTCCGCTTGCGCTCCTTCCCAACCTTGCTATAATCTCGCAAAGTTTTTGGCCGCTCACGTTTCGGTCCTGTCTTCCGGATGTGGTCGCAATTCCAGCCATGAACACATCAACTTTGTGGTGGAAGAAGATCCGAGAACAAATATGAATCTGAAACAAATCCTAAGTAGCGCCGCCCTACTCGCCGCGCTAGTTGTCCTGGCAATCGCGGTTTCCCCGAACGCCAAAGCCGCAGATGATCACAACGCAATAGCAGACAAGTGGATCGCAGCCTGGAACTCCCACGATCCAGCGAAAATGCTCCCCGTCTTCACCGACGATGTCTTCTACGAAGACGTAGCTTACGGCGAGATCAGTCACAATCACGCCGAACTACGCAAGTTTGCAGCCGACGAGTTCGAAGCCGTTCCCGATCTCGACCTCAAGTTGTTGCGCTCCTCCGTGTCCAACGGTCATGGCACCATCGAATGGAGTTTTAGCGGCACCGACAAGGGCATCTACAAAACGGGCAAGAAGTTCACGGTCCGCGGTGTCAGCGTGATCGACGTACGCGACGGCAAGATTGCCCGCAGCCTCGATTTCTACGATTCCGGCACGATCATGCGGCAAGTCGGAGTTTTGCCAGCCCAGTAACGACAAATGCAGTCTCGATAGACTCACGGCTTCAAAGTAGCATTCGCGCCAGCATCTCAGAAGGGTTCTCTATGAAACCAGAAACGACCGCAACCGACCGAGACTCAGCCCAGCTTGAAGCCCTTGGCTACGATTCCAAGTTCGATCGCTCCATGAGCATGTGGTCGAATTTCTCGCTCGGTTTCACCTACCTGTCTCCAGTAGTCGGAGTCTATACACTCTTCGCCATCGCCTTCGCCGCTGGCGGACCGCCGATGTTCTGGACTTACTTGCTTGTCGGAATCGGCCAACTGTTCGTGGCCATGGTCTTCGGCGAGATCGTCTCTCAATTCCCCATTGCTGGAGGTCTCTATCCATGGGCGCGAAGGCTGGTAGGAAAGCGCTGGGCTTGGATGGCAGGTTGGGTTTACTTGTGGGCCTTGTGCAGCACCATCGCAGGCGTTGCCGTCGGAGGAGCCCCCTACGTAGCTCAGCTTCTCGGCATCCAAGTAAGTCAAGCCGGAGAAGTTGCCATTGCCGTGGCCATGATTGTCGGCACCACCGCGCTCAACGTCAGCGGCACCAAGCTCCTGGCTCGCGTAGCCATGTTCGGGTTCATCTGCGAGTTGCTGGGCGCGATCGTGGTCGGAGGCTATCTGCTGATCGTTGCCCGCCATCAGAGCTTTGGGGTTCTCTTCCAAACCTTTGGCCTCGGCAACGGACACTACGTCGGAGCATTCCTCGCCTCGAGCGTCGCCGCGATGTGGTGTTACTACGGCTTTGAGGCCTGTGGCGACCTTGCCGAGGAGACTCCCGACGCTGGCCGCGCCATCCCCAAGGCGATGCGCATGACCATCTACATCGGCGGCTTCGCGGCCATGCTGGTTTGCCTGGCTTTCGTCCTGGCGATGCCCGATCTGAACGCCGTGTTTTCCGGGCGCGATACCGACCCGGTAGTTACCGTCCTTAACGCCGCAATGGGCCCGATCGGCCTGAGAGCCGTCATCGCAGTGGTCATGGTTTCCTTCTTTTCCTGCCTCATCAGTCTGGAGGCTGCCACCAGCCGCCTGCTGTTCAGCTATGGCCGCGACCGCATGATTCTTGGCAGCCAGCAGCTCAGCACGATTTCCGAACGCACGCGGGTTCCCGTGAATGCCTTGCTCTTTGCCGGAATCGTGCCGGCCTTCATTGCGATTGCCGGTCTGTTCCTCAAGAAGATGGTGGAGACGATCGTGGTATCGAGCGCCACCGGTATTTATGTTGCCTTCCAGATGATTGTTTTGGCGGCTCTGATTGCGCGTGCAAGAGGCTGGAAGCCGAGCGGGGCCTTCCGTTTAGGCATCTGGGCCTGGCCGGTCAATCTGGCGGGGTTCGTCTATGGCGTCCTGGCCATCATTAACATGGCTTGGCCGCGTTCTCCCCAGGATCCCTGGTACAGCAACTACGGAGTCATTGTCGTTTGGGTGGTGGTGTTTCTTCTCGGCCTTTTCTACGCCGCCCTGTTCCGCCCCTACGATCACGGAGACGCCCCCGCCGGCGACGCTCATCTCGCGCACTTGGGCGCTCCGCTTTCAGCTGAGAGCAATCTCGAATAGAGAAAACAACTCAGAATGTCGGCGGCGTATTCACCCACAACAGCCAAGTCTCACGCGTCCCAGGATTTTTCCAATGATGTGGTGTTGCGCTCTCGAAGTAAAAGCTGTCGCCGCGTTTCAGGTGATACTCGTCGTCAGCCAGCGAGATCTTCAGCTCGCCGCGGAGCACGAACAGAAACTCCTCGCCTTCGTGCGCGTACGACTCGCCGCTGCCCGCGTTGGGCTTGATGCGAAATAGGTGCGGCTCCATGACCGTGTTTCCCCACGCGAGCAGCTCCATGTGCACGCCCGGTCCGGCTTCGAGCACTTTCCGCTTGGCCGGTTGCACCAATCGAGGATTCGATTCCGCCGGATCGAAAAAATCAAGGATGTTGGTGCGGTAGTAGCGTGCTAGCCTGCGAAGTGTTCCAATCGAGGCGCTCATTTGCGAACGCTCAATCGCGCTCAGGAATCCAACGGAAATTCCAGCCGCGGCAGCCACCTCGGCAAGGCTGAGCCTCCGTTTGGTTCGCAACTGTCGAAGCCGCGATCCGAGCGTGATCGTGCCATGGCTGGCGGGCGGCTTGATTGCGCCTTCCCGCTTCAGCATCTCGACAATCGCCGGCGGATTCAATCGGCGCACTTTGCGCAGGTAGCGCGCCTTCTTCAACAAGCGGACATCGTCATTGGTGTAGAGACGGTAACGGCCATTGCTGCGCTGTGGCCGCGCCAGGCCAAGACTCTCCCAGCCGCGTATACCGGAGGGAGAAATTCCCACCAGCCGCGCCACATCGCCGATTTTGAGATAGACTTGTTCGTTTCTCGACATGAAATTCAAATTTGCCTACTGGTCGCGCTGCGGGAGCCGGACTTTTCCGCTTGACAGTGGGCTGCGGAGTCTCTAACCTTGCGCGATTATAGCAAGGTTGGCATTTCGCACACGATTGAAATTTGCGTCTGAAAATTCGGATCCAAACCCCTACGGAGATCTGGAGGACCTGTCCATGCCGTTGCCGAAACCTTCCCGGTTGACTCTTTGGCTCGTTGTCCTGAGCCTGTGCCTGATCTGCTCCACACTCGTGTTCGCGCAAGGCACCGGCGGCCGCATCCTCGGCCGCGTCGCCGACCCTAGCGGCGCCGTGTTGGCCAATGCGAAGGTCACAGCCACGAATGAAGCGACCGGAGTCAGCCGCGAGGCTCAAACCAATGGCAGCGGGGACTATGGGTTTCCGGAGGTCCCTGTGGGCGCCTACACGCTCACCTTTGATTTGGCCGGATTCAAGACAAGCGTCAGCAAAGGGGTGACCGTCGAATTGAACCAGATTGTAACGTTCAACACCGTGTTGCAGGTTGGCCAGACCAAGGAAATTGTCGAAGTCAGCTCGGAAGCGCCGCTCGTTGACACCACGAGCACACAACTGGGCGCCGTCATGGACAACCGGCAGGTCGCCAACCTGCCCCTTAATACGCGCGATACGTATCAGCTTCTGCAGTTGCAACCCGGCGTAATGTCCACGGTGGGGTCGAGCAATTCCCTCGTTTATGGAAGCGATAACTCCGGGGCAGTTTCGGTGAACGGGGGCCGCGGGCGTTCCAACAATTTCAGCGTCAACGGCGGCGACGCCAACGACCTCTTCGCCAATCTGCCAACCGTTCAGCCCTCCCCGGACAGCATTCAGGAGTTCCGCGTTCTTACCAATACCTTCGACGCAGAGTACGGCCGTAACTCCGGTTCGGTCGTCAATGTGGTGACCAAATCAGGAACGAATAGCTTGCACGGGAGTGTGTACGAGTTCTTCCGCAATAAGGTGCTGAATGCGAATGACTATTGCCTCACAGAAGCCGAGGATGGTCTTCCTTGCTCGAAGCCGCAGTTCAACCAAAACCAATTTGGTGGAACGCTTGGCGGGCCCATCGTAAAGAATCGCACGTTTTTCTTCGCCAGTTACGAAGGTCGGCGCATTCGCCAAGGCATTCTCTCGCCTGCCGTAACCGTGCTCAGTTCTCAGGAGAGACCGTCTCCAACGAATTTGGTGAATGGGCAGATTGTCGGGGATTTCTCCGATATCAATCCGGTCGCCACGTCGCCGTTTGCAGGAGCCTTGGTCAACTCATCAATTCTAACTTCCCGTTCGGGTTGTCAGGCCGCGGTGACGAAAATTGGCGGCGGGAAGATTAAAGATAACGTGGCGTATAGCAAGATCTTTCCCAATAGCCAGATTCCCCTTGCCTGCATGGATCCAACAGCCGTCGATCTTCTGCAGCTTGTCCCGACACCGCCCAATGACGGCTTTCTGGTCAGCACCGTGCCGACCGAAGCCGTTCGCGGCGACCAGGTTACCGTCAAGATTGACCATCGGCTGAATGACAAACAAAACCTGAGTGTCTATTACTATTTCAACGACGATCGCACGCTAAATCCATTTGCCAACTTCGAACTGGCTGGCGCCGATCTCCCCGGCTTCGGAGACGTTGTGGCTGAGCGCTTCCAGCAGTGGAACATCACTCATACCTGGACCATCAGCAACAACACGGTGAATGAGTTCCGCTTTAACTACAATCGCGAGGGCCAGGAGACATTTCAACATCCTGCGAATACCAACCTGGTGCAGCAGTCTTGCCCGCCGACTCCCGACTGGCAGAAGGCCGTGACCGGCGCCGCGCCCTGTTTTTACGGTGACGTTTCGGGCAACGCCTACGGCATCCATCCGTATCTCGGTGCCAACCGCGAGGGTCTTCCTTTTATCGCCATTTCAGGAGGATTCTCGCTCGGCAACGATTGGGAAGGGGAGCTTCCACAGGCAGGGAATTCTTTCCAGTGGGCGGATAGCCTAACCAAAATTTCGGGCAACCATACCCTTAAACTCGGCGTGGATGTTCGGCGGCAGCAGTTCAACCAGTTTTATTACTACAACATCAACGGAGAGTTTAACTATTACGGCGGCGGCACGAACGACGTAATTGCGACCAACCTGTATCCCAATTACCTGTTGGGTCTTCCCGATACCTTCGGAGAAGGTTCGGCTCAGGGCGAAAACATCCGCAACACCGGACTGTACTTGTTCGCTCAGGACAGCTGGAAGATCAGGCCGAATCTCACATTGAACTATGGGCTTCGCTGGGAGTTGAACACTCCACTTGCCGATAAGGCTCAGCACGTGGAGACTTTCCGCCCCGGCCAATCGTCGACGGTGTACCCATGCTTAAATACGGCACCCACCGGTGCTACCGATTGCACAACGCAAGATGCGATCGGGCTGGTCGTTCCGGGCGATCCCGGCGTCCCACCGGGCATGACCTCGACTTATTACAAGGCGTTCGCTCCCCGCATCGGGATTGCCTGGAGCCCGGGCAGTTCTGGTAAGACCAGCATGCGCGCAGGCTGGGGACTTTTCTATAACCCGATTGAGCAGCTTGTGCTGGCCCAATTCGGCGCGGAGCCTCCGTTTGGAGGGAGCACTACGCTTCCTGAGACGCAGTTCAATCTGCCTTTCCTCGGGCAGGACGGTGTGACCGGCTATCCGAATCCATTTCACGGAGTCGTGACTCCGGCAAGAGGCACCGCTCAGGATTGGGGGCTGTTCGAGCCAATCGATCTGTATGGCGATTTCCAACCCCACCTGCGATCACAGTATTCCGCGCAGTACAACTTCACCATCCAGCGCGAGTTGACGAAAGATATGAAGCTGGAGGTCGGCTACGTGGGCTCGCAAGGGCACCGTCTGCTGGCAACCCATGACATCAATTACTCGAACCCCCAGACGTGTCTGGACATTGATACGATTACAGACACCATAGGCACCGCCAATCTTGCCTGCGGGCCCTTTATCGAAGACAGCCCGTTCTCCGTGACCGTGCCCAACGGGTTCAACTTTCATATGCCCAATGGTACGACTCTGCAGGGAACGGGACAGACATTGAATTTCGTTGGCTTGCGGCCATATTCGTCGCCGCAGTGCGATCCCACAACTGGCAACGGCTGCCCGGCCGACGGCATCCCCGTCTTCACTGGCGTCTTTGCGCAGGACACGATTGCCAGTTCATCCTATAACTCGTTGCAGGTTTCCTTAGACAAGCGCTTCGCCCACGGCCTGCAATTTACCGCCGCCTACACGTTCAGCAAGTCCATTGACGAGGCCTCGAGCTTCGAGGGGATTTTGAATCCGCTGCCCGGAGCCAATAACAATTCGCTTTCGCTCTTCGATGCCCGCCATCGTTTCGTAATCAGTTACTACTGGCAATTGCCAACCAGAAAGTACAACGGTCTTGCCGGGAAAGTGCTCAACGACTGGGCCGTCTCCGGGATCACAACCTACCAGACCGGATTCCCGATTCACCTGACATCCTCTGCCGACAACGAGTTGATGAACAGTGACGATTTCGAATATCCTGGCACGCCTGACCAACTGGCCCCCTTACAGAAGCTACGCCCGCAGAGCAATGTCCCGAATATCGGCACGGGCTACTTTTTTAACCCAAACAGCTTTACTGAAAACGCCACTGACAATACCCAGCCAAAGTGCTCGGCCGGGGCGGTCTATGGTTGCTACGATCAGAGCCTGCTTGGCCGCATCGGCACGGCTCCACGCACGATCTGCTGTGGGCCGGGAATCAGTGAAACTGATTTTGTGGTAATGAAAAACATTCCGGTTAGCGAACGTACTCACTTCGAATTTCGAGGAGAGGTCTTCAATATCTTCAACCACACACAGTTCTACAATCCGGACGGTAACAGCAGCGACGGTACTCAGTTCGGCCAGGTCACCCAGGTGAAAGACCCGCGGCTGGTACAATTTGCTTTGAAGTTTTACTTCTAGTTTTGTCTGGAAACGCGTTTGTCACAAACCCAGGCGGCTTCAAACCGCCCGGACCCAATCTAATGGCCCACTCGGCCTGAGCATTCTTGGAGATCACGATGTACCCCGCATTGCAAAAAGAGCTCGATGCCTTCGAGCGTCGTACCCCGAAGTCCGCCGAGGCGCACAAGAAGAACCTGAAGCGCCTGCCGCTCGGCGTCGCCAGCAACTACCGCGCCTACGATCCATATCCCATCTTCGTTTCTGAAGCGTCGGGCAGCAAGTTCCGCGACCTCGATGGCAACGAATACATTGACTACAACCTCTGTTTCGGCACGCTCATGGCAGGCCATTCCCATCCCGCCGTGGTCAAAGCCGTCGAAGGCCGTCTGCACAAGGGCACCGCTTACGGCATGCCGCATAACATGGAGTGGGAACTGGCGGAAGAAATCTGCACTCGCTTCCCGATCGAGATGTGCCGCTTTGGCAACAGCGGAACGGAAGCGACCATGCACACCATCCGCCTCGCGCGCGCAGCCACTGGACGCGACAAGATCATCAAGTTCGAAGGCTGTTACCACGGGCTGCACGATGCGGCGCTGGTCAGCGTGAAGCCGCATCCGCCTGCCGACGATTTCGGTGACATCAAGAATCCGAAGCCGGTTTCGGGCGGCAAGGGTGTGCCCAAGGCAAGCCTGGCTAACGTGCCGATTGCGACCTTCAACGATCTTGAGACCGTCGAGCGCCGCTTCCGCGAGAATCCGAACGAAATTGCGGCTGTCATCCTCGAGCCGATCATGATGAACGTCGGAATGTGCTTTCCGCAAAAGGGATTCCTCGAAGGCCTGCGCGACCTTTGCGACAAGAACGGCGCGCTCCTCATTTATGACGAGGTCAAAACCGGCGCGAAACTTTGCTGGTCCGGCGCGTCGGAATACTACGGCGTGGCACCCGACATGATCTGCCTGGCAAAATCCATCGGTGGCGGATTCCCGCTGGCCGCCTTCGGCACCCACAAACGCGTCATGGATCTGATCTCCGATCACAAGGTGTTCCATGGCGGCACATACAACACGAATCCGATTTCCATGGCGGCAGGCATCGCGACGTTCCGCGAAGTCCTGACCCGCGCGAACTACTCGCTCATCGAGAAGCTCGAGAAGAAGTTAGTGGACGGCTACCGCAAAACCATCGCGAAGGTCGGTCTACAGGCTTACATCGCGAGCGCGGGCGCGAACGGTGCTCTGATGTTCTATCCGAAAGAAATCAAGAACTACCGCGACTGGCTCGCGATTGACACCGACGTGTGGCGTCACTACTGGTTTGGCATGGTCAACCGTGGCGTGATGTGCCAGCCGTACTGGTGGGATGAGCAATGGACGATCTCCGTCCAGCACACCGAGGCCGATATCGATAAGCACCTCGCCGCCTTCGAGGACATCGCCGCGTCGCTGACCGGCCATCAGCAGGAGCGGATGGGAGCCGTGGCCACGCACTAGGTTGTGTGGGGCGGACATTCTTGTCCGCCCCGCCCTAAACCACGCAGGGACAGCCGCCCTCGGCTGGCCAGCCGAGCGAAGCTTGGCAACCATGAGGAGTAAATTTGTCCACGACCGCCGACAGCCAGCCGCACCTCAAACGCGTCCTCGGACGTTTTGACCTGGTGTTGCTGTTTGTCGTCGCGGTGTTCAATCTCAACGTAGTCCCAAGCATCGCGGCGAATGGCGGCGTTACTGTCTGGCTCTGGATCATCTCACTCTTGCTATTTTTCTGGCCCCAGGGCATTGCCGTGATCGAACTGGCGCATCGTTACCCAGGCGAGGGCGGCGTCTACCTGTGGGCGAAAGAGGTCTTCGGCGACTTCCACGGCTTTCTNNCCGACCGTGATGCTCTATTTCGTGGGCGTGTCGGTGTTCGCGTTGGGGCCAGGACATGAAACGCTTGCCACCAAGGCTCCGTTTGCACTGACAGTTTCGCTCGCCCTTCTGGTTGTCCTCACGGTTCTGAACATCATCGGCCTTGGAGTGGGGAAGTGGCTTAACAATCTCGGAGCCGTCGGAACATTTCTCGCCGCGGGCGTGTTGATCGGTTTAGGCATAGTGATTTGGTCGCGCTTTGGCACAAGCCTTGTCGCTGCTGATTTTCGCATTCCGGCGGACCATAAATCTGTTTTGAATTCCTTCGGTGTTATATGTTTCGGTCTCGTTGGGTTGGAACTCGCATCGGTAATGGGTGACGAGATTCAGGATCCGCGCAAAATCCTTCCCGGCGCAGTGGCTTGGGGCGGAGTCATTTCCGGAGTTCTTTACGTCGGCGCAACGTTGACCCTGCTGATTGCCGTGGGAAAGAACGACATCAACGTGCTGCANNATGTAAGTCACATGGCCGGACGCGTGAACCTCAGTTGGATCGTCGCTCCCTTCGCGGTTCTTCTCGCATTCGCGATTGCCGGAATCGGCTCGGCCTGGATGGGCGGCTCGGCGCGCATCCCATTCGTCGCGGGGCTCGACTCCTACATGCCGAGTTGGCTAGGAAAGGTGCATCCCAAGTACGCCACTCCCCACGCTGCATTAATCGTTCAGGCGATCATCTCGACGATCCTTGTGTCGCTGAATTTCTACGGGTGGTGGTTCTGGGACCAAATCGTCGACCGACTTGGGTTTGCTTCCCTGCACTTGACTTCAACGGGTTCAACTGAGGTGTTTCAGAAACTGCTGTCTCTGGCGGTCGTACTGCAACTCGTGCCGTTCCTTTACATGTTTGGTGCGCTCATCAAGTTCGCCTTCACCGAGTCGAAGCCGCGAGGTCTCTACGGGCGGAGAACACTATTTCTTGTCGGACTCAGCGGCTTCCTGACTACGACACTTGGCATCGGCCTAGCGTTCTTTCCCGCGCAGCAGATTACTTCGTTATGGTCGTATGAGATTTGGATGGTCGGAGGCACCGCCGTTTTCATCGGCTTAGCCGTTTTCTTCTTTTTTGTATACGGAAGACTGAAGCCGCAGGCCGCAGCAGTCGAGACTACTTGATTCGCAAGGAGGTCCTTATGCCAACTGGAATACAGACGGAAGTCAAGACCTACCAGATGTTCATCAATGGCGAATGGGTCGCCAGCGAGACGAACAAGACTTTTCCCGTCTATGATCCGTCGACCGAAGAAGTCATCGCGCAGGTCCCCAACGCCGATACCAACGACGTCAATCGCGCAGTCGCGGCCGCCAAGGCCGCATTTGAGGAAGGTCCATGGGCGACTTCCACTGCCCAGGAGCGCGGCCGTGTGTTGTTTCGCGTGGCTGAAAAAATTCGTCAGAATGTGCCGATGCTCGCTGAGCTCGAATGCCGCAATACCGGCAAGCCGATCGTCGAGGCCGAGTTCGATATCAATGACACGGCGACCTGCTTCGAATACTATGGCGGCCTCGCGACCAAAGTTGTCGGCTACGTGAATCCCGTGCCCGACAATGCCATGAGTCTATCGCTCAAGGAACCGGTCGGAGTTGCCGGCCAAATCATCCCGTGGAATTATCCGCTGCTGATGGCTGCTTGGAAACTGGCCCCCGCAATCGCCGCCGGTTGCACCTGCATTCTGAAGCCGGCCGAGCAGACTCCGCTCACCGCGCTCGAACTCGCGAATTGGTTCGATGAAGTCGGCTTGCCCAAGGGCGTGGTGAATGTGATCACCGGCTTTGGCGAGACTTGCGGATCGCCGCTGGTAAAGCATCCTGACGTAAATAAAATTGCTTTCACCGGGTCGGCGACCGTCGGCAAGATCATCGTGAAAGAAGCTGCCGACACGGTGAAGCGCGTCACTCTCGAACTCGGAGGCAAGTCGCCAAACATTTTCTTTGCCGACGCCGATTTCGAAGCCGCCATCGATGGAGCGCTCTTCGGCGTCTTCATCAATCAGGGAGAAGTCTGCTCGGCGGGTAGTCGTATCCTCGTGCAGAAATCGATCTACAAGAAGTTCGTCGAAGCCATGGCCGAAAAGGCGAAGAAGATCAAGCTCGGCCCGCCGCTCGATCGCGAGACCAAGATGGGCGCGCTTGTCAGCAAGGAGCAATACGACCGCGTGCTGTCTTATATCAAGGTCGGTAAGAAGGAAGCGAAAATTGCCTCGGGCGGCGCTCGCGCCGAGAAGTTTGCCAAGGGCTATTACGTGCAGCCAACCATCTTCTACGACATTGATAACAGCGCCCGTATCGCGCGCGAGGAAATCTTCGGCCCGGTCGCAGCCGTAATTCCCTTCGACGACGAGAAAGACGCCTTGAAGATTGCCAACGATTCCCCGTACGGATTGGCTGCCGCTGTCTGGACCCGCGATATCTTCAAAGCCCTGCGCACCGTCAAGGCTCTGCGTGCTGGCATCGTCTGGGTCAATCATATGCAGCCGACTTATGTCGAAGCGCCCTGGGGAGGATACAAGCAGTCCGGCTTCGGCCGAGAACTCGGGCCATGGGGCATCGAAGAATATCTCGAGACCAAGCAGGTCTATATCAATCTGAACGAAGCGCCNNACCGAGAACTGAGTACTTGCTTATGTCCACCATTCAACTTCGCACATCCATTCCCGGGCCGCGTTCCCAGGCGTTGATGAAACGGCGCAACGCGGCCGTTGTTCAGGGAGCGTTCCATGCCACGCCGATCTTCATAGACAAAGCCGAAGGTGCGGTCGTCGAGGACGTTGACGGCAATCGCATGATCGACTTTGCCGGAGGGATTGGGTGCCTAAATACTGGACACCGCGCTCCCGCGGTAATCGAGGCCGTGCGGCGGCAGCTTGATCGCTTCCTGCATACCAGTTTCAACGTGCTCCCTTACGAGAGCTATGTCGCCGTTTGCGAGAAGCTGAATGCAATTGTGCCGGGTAAAGGTCCGAAGAAGACCTTGCTTGTAAACACCGGCGCCGAAGCCACCGAAAATGCAGTCAAGATCGCGCGCGCTCACACGCGGCGGCCAGCGATCGTTGCTTTCGAAGACGCTTTCCACGGGCGCACTTACATGGCGATGGCCATGACGAGCAAAACACATCCGTATAAGGCGGGCTTCGAACCGTTTCCGGCCGAGGTCTATCGCATCCCATACGCGTACTGCTACCGCTGCTCTTACTCGATGACTTATCCGTCGTGTGAAGTCTTCTGCGCGAAGCACCTGGAAGATACATTCAAGCGAGTGGTAGCCGCTGAGTCGGTCGCGGCCGTGATCGTCGNNGGCATTCTGCTGATCGCCGACGAGGTGCAAACGGGATTCGCGCGCACCGGAGCCATGTTTGCCTGCGAACGTCTAGGCCTCGATCCTGATCTGGTGGTCATGGCCAAATCGCTTACTGGTGGCTTGCCGATGGCCGCGGTTACGGGACGCGCTGACATCATGGATGGTCCCGGTTCCGGCCAGTTGGGCGGCACGTTTGCCGGCAATCCCGCAGCCTGCGAAGCGGCGCTCGCTGTGCTCGACATGATCGAGAGGGAGAATCTCTGCGCTCGCTCCAACGTGCTTGGGGAACGCTTCCGCAAGCGCGCGGTAAAGTGGCAGTCGCAATGGGAACTCGTTGGCGAAGTGCGCGGATTGGGCGCGATGCAGGCGCTGGAACTGGTGCGCTCAAAGGCAACTCGACAGCCAGCCGGCGGGGAGACCAAGCAGGTGTCACAATACTGTTACGAGCACGGTCTGGTGACGATCACGGCAGGTTCCTATAGCAATGTGATTCGGCTGCTGATGCCACTCGTCATTACCGACGCGCAGATGGATGAGGGCCTGGATGTGCTTGACTCCGCACTCGCTCAGGTAGCTGAACGTAAGCCCGCGCTGACGGCGCAATCAGGAAAGACAAACTTATGACCATTGAAACCACTGTTCCCGCCATGACTGGCAAAGAAATTGTTGATCTTACCAGGAAGCACACGCTCTATGAATGGTCGGCGCAATCCAAGGTCGATCCGATCCCCGTCGCTCGCGCCAAAGGCATTTACTTCTGGACGCCGGAAGGGAAGCGCTTCATCGACTTCAACAGCCAGTTGATGTCGGTCAACATCGGGCATGGCGACGAACGCGTGATCAAGGCGATTACCGAGCAGGCTTCAACGCTCGCCTACGCGAATCCGTTTATGGCGACGGAAGTCCGCGCTCGCCTCGGCCAGAAGCTCGCCGAGATTGCGCCTGGCGACATCGATACATTCTTCTTCACCAATGGCGGAGCGGAAGCGAACGAGAACGCGATCAAGCTGGCGCGGTTCTATACGGGACGGCACAAGATCATCGCGCGTTATCG
>PLHN01000382.1 GCA_003139975.1 Acidobacteriaceae bacterium | reverse complement strand
CTGCGCGAAGTCGGCACCACCAATCGCACTCGCATCGGCGACTACGAGCGCGCCATCACCGAGCGCACGCGCCTGCTGCTCCGCGTGCATCGCTCGAACTTCGCCATCACCGGATTCACCGAGCAACCCGGCCTTACCGAGCTCGTCGCGCTCGCCCGCCGCCGCAGCCTTCCACTCATGGAAGACCTGGGTAGCGGCGCTTTGGTTGATCTTCGCTCCTTCGGCATCAGCGGCGAGTCCGGAGTCCTCGACAGCCTCCGCGCCGGAGTCGACCTCGTCACATACAGTGGTGACAAGCTCTTGGGCGGTCCGCAAGCCGGCCTCATCACCGGACGCGCCCGCCTAGTCGCCCGTCTCCGCTCGAACTCGCTTTTCCGCGCTCTGCGCGTCGATAAACTCACCTATGCGGCGCTCGAAGCCACGCTTCTTGCTTACGTAAAAAGCGATCACGACGCGGTACCCATTCNNCCGCGCCGAAGCCCTCGCCGCGCGGATCAACTCGCCAAACGCTGGCGAAGGCCACCAGCGCGGCTTACCAGCAGGCTCATTCTTGCGGATCGAACTCTGCGACGGCGAATCCGTGATCGGAGGCGGCGCGGCGCCCACCGCTGTTCTTCCCACCCGCCTGATCGCCCTGACCCATCGTGACCTGAGCGCCGACGACCTTTGCCGCCGCCTCCGCCAATCCGATCCGCCCGTCATTGCCCGCGTCGAAGAGGCCCGCGTCCTGCTCGACCTGCGCACGGTTTTCCCCGGCCAGGACTCTGTGATCGCCGATCATCTGAACTCGATAGCCTGAAAGCGCTTCCTACGCCGCTCCCGCAAGATTCATCACAAACTCTTGTGACGCAGATCACAGACCCGATGTGTATACCGCGCCATAGTAGCGGCGCGCCAGAAAGACGGTACGACATGTCGGCCCTCCCCCTTTTGCTTTGCCTGCTAGTCGCCTCCTACGCGGCTCTTGGACTCATCGTCCTGCGCCAGGCTTCCAAACCAACCTGCCGCGTTTGCCTGTTCCGGAATCTGTGCCCAAGCCGCCTGCGTGGACGGTCTCAGCTCACGGAAATACCCTTCTGCCTCAGGAGCAACTGCCCTGAATCTGCTCCCGCTACCGAGCGCTAAAGATTGCCAACACCCCAGTCCCCGTTGACAATATCCCGATGATCCTCGGCACCGGTGTCGATATNNCGTTTCGCCGCCAAGGAAGCCGGTATGAAAGCTCTCGGAACCGGCTGGAGCCGCGGTGTTCGCTGGCGCGATATCGAAGTCGTCCGGCCCAAGGGCCAGCGCCCGACCCTGCAATTCCACGGCCAGGCCGGAGAGATCGCGATCAAACTCGGCACCCGGAATATCGCTCTCTCCCTCACCCACACTGCCGATGAGGCCTTAGCCCACGTGATCCTCGAAAACTGAACCGGGCTCACACGGCCGCAAGCCATCCGCGATTGTCTTAGTGCTGTTGCGGCAGGGTGTATTCAAAATCATAGAAGTGCTTCCCCTCTTCAATTTTGATCGTCATCGAGCCCGCGATCCCCGTCAGGTCGCCGGTTCCCGAGTCGGGCACGACGGTGACGCTCATTTGCGGCGTGTTGTGCGTCATGGTTCCGCTGTGTTGCAGCACAAAAGCGCCCTTCCGGCTCGTAAGCGTCGCCTTCACGCGCTCCATCGCCACATAGCCTCCCGAGCCCTTTACGTCGCCCCTCGACGCTAGCATCTCGCCGGTGCTCGTCCCTTCCAGATCGCCGTGAAACTGCTTGTCAATCGAAAGCCGCTCCAGGTTAGCTGTTTCGGTTTCTTTGTTGTCTGGCTTTTGCGGAGTGACCTTCACCTCAAATGTCCCGCGAGCATGNNTGGGGCATCGTTGTCTGCTTCCCCGGTGAACTTTGCCGGGCAGCGGCGGGAGTCTGCGACTGGCTCTGCGCATGGACGACGCCACCGGATACCAAGATCACACAAATAGAAAAAATCACCTGCTGTCTCTTAGAGGCCAATGCCTTGTGCTTCATACCTCACCTCCGGGTACACACGGCTAAATAGAACCCACACTGCGCCGATCACCACAAAAATCAGATAACTTCCCTCCGGCCCCACCGAGCCACCCGTGAGCCAAACCGGCCCGTGAAGGGACGAATCCAGCAAATGTCCAGGCGCCATGGCGCCGCTGTCGGGCACAGAGTACAAGAAACTTTCTCCCCAGTCCCATGCCATGTGAAAGCCAATGGCCCACCACAGATTTCCCGTGCGCCGCAGCGTAAGGCAGAAAAAGAATCCGATTGCGACCACAGCCACCAGGCCAATCCTCTCTTCTCCAGGATTACCGCCATGAATCACGCCGAAGAGAATCGACAAAAGGGCGGCGGCTGGCCAGAAGTTCATGGCTCTTGCCAGAACCCACTGCGAATAGCCCCGCAAGAGAAAGTCTTCAAACAAGGCCGCAACAAAGAAGAAGGCAGCATAAAACAAGCCGAACTTCAAGATGCGTATTCCATGCAACTGAACCGGCCCGAACGAGAAAACCCCGGTTATCCGCAAGGTGAGCATCAGAGCGGTGAGTGAACCGAGGCCCCAGAGCGCGCCAATCCAGAAATTGCGTCCCAGAGCGCCCTTCGCTGGCAACCCAAAATCTCCCCAAGGGCGGCCTTCGATGCGAGCCATGACAAATCCCGGCAGGATCGCGGCCAGCATCATCCGCACTTCACCGGCCATGCTCCACGACAACGAATCTGAATCTCGCTGCAGACTGTACAAAACAGAGTTGAGCAACGCCAGCGTCACAAGGCCCATGCCGATGTAAATCAGCCAGCGTGCCCAGGGATAAAGCCCCCCCGGCCCTTCGAAGATTTCCAACAGTGGCGCGAAAACTGACTCGCGGCGAGCACGCGCAAACGCAGGCGCGGAAGGCGGCGTGGACGAAGAAGGGGAAGGCGACTCCTCTGTTTCTTGCTCTCTGGGGAGGGGATTGCTATCCATCATGGTCACCGCCATGGTAAAACACTCGGTCTGCCCTTGATGCGCCGATTTCTCGTTTCCGGCTCGATCGGTTCGCCGCAGTTCATTGCGGCGACGCTCCTGCTCGTCTATTTGCTCCAGTGCGCATGGCTCATTCACGTTGAAACCATGCACGGATCGCTGCCCGATTCCAATCATGACCTTTGCATTTATCACGGGCTTGAACAGTGGAAGGGCGGGGCCATCGCGGGCACACCGGAAACTCTGCGCGCGGAGTCCGTCACAGGCATCCCGTCTTCCGGGCACGGCGGCCACCTGCGCGTACGCGACGGCTATGACCGGGACCACTCCCCGCTCTACTACCTGACCTGCGCCGCGCCCTTCCTGGTAAAGCCGCCCACGTTGCGCACCGAGTCACCGCTCGGCCAACTCTGGGCCACCGCGCCCTATTTATTTTTCGGCGTCATGCTCGGGGGCTCTCTCTGGTACGTCGCGCGCCGTCTTTACGGCAATGCAGGAGGATACATTGCGCTGACGCTTTATTGTTTTTCCCCAGGAATGATCGTGAGCGTCGCCGGAGCGCCGAACCTTGGCGAGATGGGCGGCGTGTGGGGCACGTTTGGCACAGTGTTCACGGCGATCGCCGTGGCCCACACGCTGTATGCTCCCCGCGAAGTGATTTTGTGGAACTACCGCCGGATCCTGCTGCTCGGACTGTCGTTCGCGCTGGTGGTGGGGAATCAATTCTCGCTGGCGCTCATAGTACCCGTGGCATTGCTGCTCATGTTCTGGGTAGCGCCAGTGCGGCCGCGGGCCGTGATTGCTATCTGGTCGGCCGCAGCCGCGGTTGGAGCGGTGCTGCTGCTGGCCTCGTACTTTTTTCGGCCTGTGCTTTTGTGGCGAGGGATGCTGCACGCGTGCTGGATCGACATCGAGCCCGCAGCCTTCGCCATGACCGCGTCTTACGGGCGGACCTTGCAC
Source organism: Acidobacteriaceae bacterium (assembly GCA_003139975.1). Classification (GTDB taxonomy): domain Bacteria; phylum Acidobacteriota; class Terriglobia; order Terriglobales; family Acidobacteriaceae; genus Acidiflorens. The sequence continues at coordinate 988 of PLHN01000382.1, read as the reverse complement.
ATGCTCGCTGCCAGCAGTCCGGCGTTAATGCTGGCCTTGCCCGTGGCGTTGGTTACGTATTTCGCCTGGAAGCGCGCTCGCTATTTCGGCAACACCGCGCCGCTCGCCATTGCCGTGCTTTTGTTCATTCTGGCCATTGCTTCACCTGACTTCCCGGGACAGGGATTTCATCTCGTTCTGCTGGTCTTTCTGTTCGTTTTTGTCGCCGGCGTGTTTGCCGATCTGCTGGAGGCGCGGTACAGCCTGCTCGTGACCGCCGGAGTGTTCGGGCTTTTGAGCGCGGCAGCGCTGCGAAACCTGCTGCAACTCATCTTTCTCCGCTGATGGCGGCACTCCCTTGCAGCACGATCCGCTCGTTAGCCCATTTCCAGCGGGTTAAAATAACGGTGCACAAATCAGGCACGATCTCATAGGGTGAGGCTTACGCCAGAATGAGTCCCCAAGAAGCTGCACCGACTAAAAGCATCTACGTCACGCGCACCGGTTTACCGCTTAGCTTCCAGTTCGACTGGCCTTTCCGCCATGCCACATCCGGCGCCGACTTTGACGTGCTGCACGCCGAAATCACGCTGGAGAATTCGGGCAATCTGCGCGCGCTGGTTGCCGTCAATCTTTCGGCGACGTTGCGCGAGGTCCTGCCGTCGCTCGACCAGAAAGATACCGAGGCGCCGGTCATCAACGCGCTGCGCAAAGACGTGGATCGAATGCAGATTGAGTTTCTGAAATCTGCGAAGCTGGTGCCGCTGCATTTTTCCAGCCGCCATTACGACTTCAGGCGTAACCAGTGGGCGTTCGGCAAGGCCACAGATGAAGAAATTGGCCGCCTGATCGAGCGCAAAGTGTTCTGGCAAACAAAACTCGTTGGCGGAGACGTGTGGCTGGGCGACGCCACCGAAGCGCTTTACCTAGAAACCACAGCCGACGATGTTGCCGAAGTTGCCGCCAGCCTGGCGGAGCGCGGCTTGTTCACCCTGGCTCGCCGCTATGC
>PLHN01000208.1 GCA_003139975.1 Acidobacteriaceae bacterium | reverse complement strand
AACGGCCGCCATTTCATCGCCATGGAACTGCTCGAGGGCGAAACGCTGAAGAGCCACATCCACGGCAAACCGCTCGAACTAGCGCAAGTAATCGATTTTGGCATCCAGATCTCGGACGCTCTTGACGCCGCCCATGCCAAAGGCATCATCCATCGTGATATCAAACCGGCAAACATCTTCGTCACGAACCGCAACCAGGCGAAGATTCTCGATTTCGGCTTGGCTAAGCGCACCGCCCATCCTTCGTCGTCCTCCGCCGTAACGATCGGGTCGCAGGCCACCGTGGACGATCCTTTCCTCACCAGCCCTGGTTCAACGGTGGGAACGGTCGCTTACATGTCTCCCGAGCAGGCGCGCGGCAAAGATCTCGATGCCCGGACCGATCTGTTCTCGTTCGGTGCCGTGCTCTATGAAATGGCCACCGGAGCCCTCCCTTTTCGCGGCGACACCTCGGCAGTGATCTTCGACGCGATCCTCAACCGGCCGCCCGTCCCGCCGGCGCGGCTGAACTCCGATCTGCCCCCACACCTCGAAGATGTCCTCAACAAGCTGCTCGAAAAGGATCGCGACCTCCGTTATCAAAGCGCCGCCGAAGTCCGCTCGGATCTCAAGCGCCTCCGCCGGGATTCCGAGTCAGGCACAATGCTGGCAGCGACGACTTCCAGTTCCTCGCTTCGCAGGCCGCCTGCACCCGAGCGACGCAAAATGCCGGGCTGGCTGATTCCGGTTGTGGTTCTGGCGCTGGCCGCCGCAGGCATCGCTTTCGTACTCTCGCGCCGCAGCCACGCGCTCACGGAAAAGGATTCGATCCTCGTCACCGATTTCCTCAACACCACCGCCGATCAGGTCTTCGACGGCACGCTGAAGAAGGCTCTGGCCGTCGATCTCGGCCAATCGCCGTATCTAAACGTCTTTCCCGAACAGAAAGTGCGTCAGACGTTGCAGTTCATGGGGCGCAGCCCCGACGACCGGATCACGACCGATGTCGGCCGCGAAATCTGCCTGCGCGATGGCATCAAGGCTATGTTGAACGGCAGCATCGACAGCGTCGGAGGCCAATATGTCGTCACGCTTGAAGCAACCAATGCTTCTTCGGGCGACTCGCTCGGACGCCAGCAGGCGCAGGCGGAGAGGAAAGAAGATGTGCTGAACGCGTTGCACAGCGCTGCCACCAAGCTGCGCGGTCAGCTCGGCGAATCACTCGGCATGGTGCAGAAGTACGACATGTCTCTGTCCATGGCCACCACCTCGTCGCTCGACGCGCTTAGGGCCTTGAGTCTCGGCGACAACAAGCACAACATGGGCGACGACCTGGCCGCGCTCCCCGATTATCAGCGTGCGGTCGAAATCGATCCCAACTTCGCCATGGCTTATGCCCGTCTCGGCACGGTCTACAGCAATCTTGGGCAAACACAACTGTCGGAACAAAATCGGCAAAAAGCCTTCGAGCTTCGCGACCGAGCCAGCGAGCGCGAGAAGCTTTACATCATGTCGCATTATTACTCCGACAGTGGACAGCTTGAAAAGGGCATTACCGCCTACGAACTTTATTGCCAGACTTACCCACGCGATTCCACCCCCTTCACCAATCTGGCGGAGATCTATAACCGGCTGGGCCAATTCGACAAGGGCCTCGCGACCGCCAAGCGCGCGCTCGAAATCGATCCCGACATGCTGAACGCCTACGGCAATATTGCCATGGCGTATGCCGGGCTGAACCGCACCGAAGAAGCGCGCGCCACTCTCAACGCCGCTCTCCAGCACAAGGGAAATACCTCCAACTACCATACCTTCCTCGCCTCTCTCGACTGGGCGGAAGGCAAAGACGCGGACATGGAGAAGGAACTGCAGGCCGCATCGTCGACTCCCGATGGGGCTTTGAGCGTTGTGGGATTCCGCGCCAATCTGGCCACTACCCGTGGCGAGATACGCAAGGCGAGGGATTTTTCACACCAGGCAGAGGAGGCGCTTGACCGCTTGCACCTCGTGGGCCGAGCTGACATTGAGGCGCAACTCGCCAGTTCCGAGGCGCTGGTCGGCAATCGCGCCGAAGCCATCCGCCTTTCCGAAGAAGCGTTGAAATTGTCCAGAAGCCTTTCTGTGCTGGGCAGTGCGGGGATCACGTTTGCCATTCTGCGCGAAGACCAGAAGGCTTTAGCGATGGCTGACGAAATCCAGCGCAATCATCCGAACGATACTTTCGCCATCAACATGACCGTCCCGTCGATTCGGGCAATCGCCGCTCTGCGGCCTGCAAATCCCGCCAAGGCAGATCCCGCCAAAGCCATCGACTACCTGAACACGGCTGCGCTCTACGCTCCCGCCAGCGATGGCGTCATTTACGGCCGAGGCCTGGCTTACGAACTGGCGGGACGCTACGCCGAAGCGGAGCAGGACCTCCAGAAAGCGCTCTCGTTTAAATTGCACCAGGGCCCCGACATCGTGTTCCCGTTGGCGCAACTGGAATTGGGACGCGTCTATCAGAAACAAGGTGACGCTCCGAAAGCTCGGATCGCTTATCAGAACTTCCTCGCAGCATGGAAAGACGCCGACCCCGATCTGCCGCTGCTGCGCGAGGCCAAAGCCGAATACGCGAAGTTGCAACAATAGCCAGAGCGCCCCATTCACGCAGCGAGTTCCGCATCAAGCCGGCTCGCATTTTCCATGCCTGACTTCGCCCTCCGCGCAAGGTCTTCGCTATCCCGGGAAAGCCTCCTCAACTCGCGGGGGCCCAAGACGCCCGGTCTTGCCCATGCTGGTTTCATCGAAGGAGCGCCCCAAGTGCTGGAGCCAACTCTCTCCTGAAACGGCGGTCGGGCGAAGGTTCGTAGTTTTCGCGGGCTCCGACGCACGCGGCAACGCGACCGCAGCGTTCGTCATCATCACGAACGACGCCAGCACGAACAGCTCCCGCCCTGCTGCCAATGTTGAGAAACTTCCCGCGTTTTCGCATGTCGGCACCTCGAATGTCCCCATCATGGGTGAGGCGTCCGACCGTGTTGTCATAGGGAAGTACTTTTTTTGTCTATTCCTGCCCAAACAGCTTTTGACGCCAGGCGAAAAAAAAGACAGCAGGGAAAACCCCGCTGCCCGAAGAAAACCTCTAATGTCCTGCTAGAAGTGGAACCCAACCTGAGCCGTCAGCGCCCGCGGTGTCACATAGTGCGTGCCGCTGAACGTCGACAGAAAGTTATACAGCGCTGTTTTGTTGGCGATGTTGACGGCGGTGAGCGTAAGACTCCATTTGTAGTGGTCACCCTTAAACAGGTTGTCGTCGCCCACGGCAAGGTCAAACAGGTGACGAGGCGCGATGCGCGGCGGATTGTGGTCGTCATTTTCGGTTCCGGGCGCCGGTATCTGCAGAAGCGACGACCCGTATTCGTTCGCAGGGCAAAGGTTGTTGGGACTGATGAAAGTGCCAACGGGATTCGCCACGCTGGGTGGCGTAGCGTGGACCCCGTTGCAAGTCAGTCCCGCTTCGAACTGTTGATCCGCGCTTAGCCCGGACGTATCCACGAGCCCGACGTTGCCGTTTGGCCCGTTCGCACAGTTGCCTCCCGCGCAAGGCGCCGGACCTGCAACCAGGCCGCTGTCATAGCGCCAGTTGAAGCCAACCCAGGGACCCACTTTCCACGGCTGGTACTGCGTGTGAAACGTCATGTTGAACTTCTCGTCGTGATCGATCCGGAAGGGCCCAGCCGCGGCGGGAACCGCGCCCGCGCCGCCGATCTGCGGAGTGAAGAATCGTGCCGCCACGCTCGAGAACACCATGAGCGCGGAAAATCCGTGCAGGTTCGGTACGCTCACGCGGCCCGCATAACCAGGAATCTTGGAGCGCTCCCACTCCACCGGAAAGGTAATCGGCGTGGCGCCCAGCACACTGAAATCGTACCCGTTGTGCGTGTACTTCCAGATATACTCGCCGGAAAAAACCAGGTACCTTCCGAAGGCCTGCTGCAGCCCGGCATGGAATTCATTTCGCCAGCCGGGACTCAGCGGGTTTGATACCGGCGAGGAACACAGAAGAAGCGGGTTAACGACGGGATTGCTGCACCCGATGCTCGAAAGCACCAGATTTTCATTGAACGGGCTCTCCAGCGTTCGTGCGTACGAAACGCGAAGCACGGTGTTGGTGCGCTTGATGTTGTACGCAACGCCAAGGCGCGGTTCGGCTTCCTGGTGGGTTGTAAGTCCATTGTAGAAATCGCCCCGCAACCCCAGATTCAATGCCCAGTTGCCTTTGGTGATCGAATCCTGGATATAGAGCGCGAGTTCCTTGACGTCGGTGTGACCGTTGAAGGTATAGAGGCCGCTCGTGGCCGTGCCCGGAGGGCAGCCATCATTGGAAGATGGAGTCGCACGGGTCAGGTCGTAACAACCCAGCAAGGGGTTGAAGTTGCCATTCGCAACAAACGGCGCGGGGTAAAGACTTTGGTTGGTCGTCGCCACCGTTGGGCACAGCGAGGGGTCGTTGACACCGGGGTCGCCAACGAAAACCGGATTGCCGTTCGCGTCCACACACGGCGCGTTCAGGTTTGGATCGACGATCCCGAAGGGATCCTTCTCGTCCAAAAACGTCTGCTCGTAAGTGGCCCCAACTTTCAGGTTGTGAATTCCCTTAACGTAGGAAATGTCTGAACGCAGCCCTGCATTCAAAAGCTCACGACTCTGACTGACAGTTTCGCTCGGCAGACCCGGCGCGCCGAGGTCGGCGAAGGGGTTGGCGCTGGGGTAGTAGTTATACGCGTCGCGCCGCACAAAAGCGCCCAACGTAAACACCGTGGTGTTACTAAGCAATCGAGTCCAGGCTGGCGCGATGTTGAACGTTTTGATCTGGGACCGCTGGTCGGCCGGGCCGACAACATTGCCATTGGGATCGAGGCCGCCGTTGGCAACCACGACTCCATTCCACGGCGTCGCCAACTGCGAGTCATAGGAATTGGGCGTTTGAAACCAGGAGCGCGTGAATCCCAGGTTCAAGCGAAGGGAATCCGCAGTCGATAATTGATAATCCACCCGGTCGAAAAAGTTCTCTTCGTTGCCCTTATCGTGCATCACGACAAACTCGGGAGGATCGAGGAACCGGCCGCTGTTCAGGCCGCCGACAGAGATATAGTTTCCCCACTTGGCTCCCCCATAAGCGAGATCGGCCTTCGCGTCGGACGTTCCGAACGAACCATACGACGCGGTGACGCTGCCATGGGGTGTGGTTACCCCCTGGCCCGAGCGCGTGGTCGCCACAATCACCACGCTGGTCTTGCCGCCGTATTCCGCCGGGGGCGCGCCCGATATGACTTCCATTGACTGGATCGACTCTAGTGGGATCTGGTTGGAGAAAACCTTGCTCTGCTGGTCGGTGATNNTCCGCGTGATCGCCCATACCGTGGAAGAGCCCATTCGAGTCGGCGGCAATGCCTGGTGTTGTCAGCGTGACCTCCGAACTCAGAGATGACGACGCGCTTTCCAAGGGAAGCTTGTCGAACAATTCTTTATCTACGTCAGTATGGAAGGTGGGATCGTTCTCCAC
>PLHN01000034.1 GCA_003139975.1 Acidobacteriaceae bacterium | reverse complement strand
ACCCGCTGCGCCCGGCTGCGCCGTGCTAGCGATCGCCACGAGACCCACGTCACACTGGCGCGTCTACCATGGCCCGTATGACCGCCATCAAGCCTCCCGACACCGCTCCCGGCACCACCGAGTTTTCCGGTACCGGCACCATCCTGAATCCTGCGACCGGCGCGATCGCCGGACAGGTGCAGTGGACCGACCCGGCTGACGTACCCGCCATCGCTGCGGGGTTGCGCGCCGCTCAACGCGATTGGGAGCAGCGCGGCGCCAAGGGACGCGCCAAAGTGCTGGCTCGCTTCGCGGTCTGGCTGGCCGACCACCGCGGCGAGATCGAAGAGCTGCTGATCAAGGAGACCGGCAAATCCGCCGTCGACGCGGCCCAAGAGGTGCCGCTGCTGATCATGATTCTGTCCTACTACGTCAGAACCATGGAGAAAGCGCTGGAGCCCGAGCGCCGGCCGGCCGCGCTGCCGTTTCTGGCGATCAAGAAAATCACCGTCTACTACCGCCCGCGGCCCGTCGTGGGGATCATCGCGCCGTGGAACTACCCGGTGGCCAACGCACTGATGGACGGCCTCGGAGCGCTGGCCGCAGGCTGTGCGGTACTGCTGAAGCCGTCCGAACGCACCCCGTTGACCGCGGAGGTGCTGCGGCGCGGCTGGTTGGAGTCCGGAGCGCCAGAGGTGCTGGCGCTGGCCCAGGGCGCCCGCGAGGTGGCCACCGCCGTCATCGACAACGTCGATTACGTCCAGTTCACCGGCTCCAGCGCCACCGGACGCAAAGTGATGGAGCGTGCCGCTCGCCGGTTGACGCCGGTCAGCCTGGAGCTGGGCGGCAAGGACCCGATGATCGTGCTCGACGACGCCAACCTCGATCTCGCCATTGAAGGCGGACTCTGGGGCGCTTTCGGCACCACCGGCCAGCGCTGCACCGCAACCAGCCGCATCATCGTGCAGAAGGGCGTGTATCACGAGTTCATCGAGCGCTTTGTAGCGCGCGCGAAGAAACTTAAGGTTGGAAACGGCCTTGATGAGACGGTCGATATGGGCCCGGCAGTCAATGAGAATCAGCTCAAGACTGACCTCGAATACATCGAAATCGGCAAGAACGAGGGCGCGAAGCTGGTCTGTGGCGGCAATCGGCTCGACAAGGGCGAATACCAGCACGGATGGTTCCTTGAGCCGACAGTTTTCACCGATGTCGATCCCAAGATGCGAATCGCGCAGGAAGAAATCTTCGGGCCGGTGGTTTCGATCATCCCCTGCGACGACATGGAGACCGCGATTGAGATCGCCAACAACATCGAGTACGGGCTGTCGTCGGCGCTCTACACGAAAGATGTGAACAAGGCGTTCACTGCTGTGCGCGACCTCGAAGCGGGGATTACTTACATCAATGCTCCGACGATTGGCGCGGAAGTTCACCTGCCTTTCGGCGGAACGAAAGCCACCGGCAACGGCCACCGCGAAGGCGGCATCGGCGCGATTGATTTCTACACCGAGTGGAAAGCGGTCTACGTGGATTATTCCGACAAGCTGCAAAAGGCGCAGATCGATCGGGTCGATTAGGCGGAGTCGCCTATGCTCTCCTCACTCTGTCATCCTGAGCGGAGCGCGGTGAGCGAAGCGCGCCGCGCGGAGTCGAAGGACCCCGCGATCACATGCGTTATCACAAGCTCGTCCGGGGATTCTCACGATCCTTAAAACGCAAAGGTCGCGGAAGACGCGGAGGTTGCCCGAATGGGTCTTCCTCCCGGTTTCCGCGTCGCCGTCTCCTCCGTTTGCCGGAGCTGAGCGTGGGGTTAGGGAAGGCGAACAAACGGCGCAAGCTTGTGCCTGGTTTCGCCAATTCATCGGCAAAGTCTTTACGAGCCTGGTCGTTTTCAACGATGCGCTATTACCCAACTAAGGCGTCAGCTTGAAGATCGTTCCGTAGCCGTATGCACCGCCACCCACGGTGGTGCCATACAGATCGCCCCGTGCATTCCGCACTAAACCTGCGGCGGGATATTGGCCGTCTCCGCCAGTGCCTCTAAAGCTGTAGACCACGCTCTCGTTCCCCTTCGTATCCAACGTGAACACCGTTCCAGAGCTGAAAGCGCCGCCAGCGCCCGTGGTGCCATACAAATTGCCATGCGCGTCCCGCAGTAAGCCAGCGTCGGGTTGTATGCCGTCACCCGAAGTACCTCCGAAGCTGTGAAGTACAGTCTCCCGGCCGGTTCGATCTAACTTGAATACCATTCCATATCCGAACGCACCGCCCCAGATGGTGGTGCCATATAGGTTGCCCCTCGCGTCTCGCACTAAGGCTGCCTGGGGATACGCGCCGTCCCCGTCGATCATGGTGAAGCTGTGGAGCACGGTTTCCTTGCCGGTCGCATCCACTTTGAACACCATTCCATAGTTGAACGCACCACCCTCAGAAGTGGTGCCATACAGGTTGCCTTGCACGTCTCGCACTAATAAGTCTGCCATGGGCCAGTAGCCGTCGCCCGCAGTCCCGGTGAAGGTATAGAGGACGGTTTCGTGGCCCGTCGTGTCCAATTTGAACACCGTTCCGCAGCCGGAGCCGTAACAGCTTGAAAGATTCCCGCCGTGCTCGGTAGTGCCATATAGGTTGCCTTCTGCATCTAGCAACAAACCTGCTTGGGGTTCTGCGCCATCATCAGCACCAGTAAAGCTGTAGAGAACGATCTGATTCCCGCTCGCATCCAACTTGAACACGCTTCCCTGGCTGTAAGCGCCACCCCCATAAGTGGTGCCATATAGGTTGCCCCGCTTGTCTCGCGTCAAACCCGTGGGAAGTGCGGCCTCTCCACCATTCGCAGGGAAGGTGTACAAAGTGGTCTCATTTCCCTCTTTATCCAACTTGAACACCGTTCCGTAGGAGAAAGCACCGCCCTGAATGGTCGTGCCATAAAGCTCCCCCTGGGGATCTCGCACTAAGCTTGCATAGGGATGTGCGCCATCCGCGGTGCCCGCAAAAGAATAGAGCACACTCTCAGTGTAAGTCTGAGCTCGAGCCGCTCCGATCGCGAGCACCGCAGGTACAAATAGCATAACTAAAGCAAGAGCGCCACTAACCACTCGCTTGTGTATTCCGCCAATCCAGTTCCGATATTGCGCTGTCCTATTCATGAGTCCAGTCTCCGTTGAATTGAAGTAAAACCACCGCTTGCTTTACGGAAATCGTAAGCGCAGACTCTCTGTTGGCCATGTTTACATAGGCCCAGGAAACGCCTGCTCAGCTGCCGGAGGGGGGGGACAGCAGTCAAACTCAAACAACTGCATTCTCTATCCC
>PLHN01000341.1 GCA_003139975.1 Acidobacteriaceae bacterium | reverse complement strand
ATAAATCCGCAGATCCTCATGGACAGGTCCCGTTCCCGCATCCGAAGCGCGCTCTTCCCTACAGTTTCAGCAGTCTGTCAAAAACGATCGATAACGCTGCAGGGCAGCGCGCAGATCCCCAGTGGACACGTTGTCGCCCGTTTCCCACTGTTCTTCCAAGCCGACCGTTCGTTGGCAAAACCTTTCCGCGAGTCGCTGCATCACCGCTACTGGCCGGTGAACCGCAAAACAGTCAGCTGATTGATAGGCAAGGTTCATTACGACCTGGAAGGCGTGGGGGCGAATCTGACTCCGCTTTGTTCCAGCGCTGTCACCCGATCTTCAGCTTCCGGAAGCGGGATCCAATATCCAGTGAAGGCCATCTTGTTTTATAGGCGTTCCACCGGTTCCTTACTGGTCAAAACTGCTCAACGTGACGAAAGTGAGAAATTAACGCTTTCGCGGGGCGCGGGCGATGACCGATGAAATGGCGCGAGCCCAAGGAAGTGGACCCGCGCCAATTCTGACAATTTACTTTGCAGTCAATCGGCTATCGATGAGGCTGCTCTTTACCTCCAGGGACTAAGTCTGTGCACTACAACTCCCTTCCGTGGACCTTCCCTTATTTACTGCGAAGCGCACTGTCCCACTCACGCGAATGTTCCGAACAAAGCCCCAACGCCTGCGGTCAGCGTCATGGCTAGCGCTCCCCAGAAGGTAACCCTTATTGCACCCATCGTCACGCCCGCACCACCCGCTCTTGCCGCCAAACCGCCCAAAAGCGCGAGGAACACCAGGGAAGTACCAGCGACCAGAGGTATCAAAACCGTAGCCGGAGCGATGACGGTGACCACGAGAGGCAAGGCTGCTCCGACTGCGAAGCTGCCGGCGGATGCTAAAGCTGCCTGAATGGGATGCGCACGGAAAGTTTCGGAGATGCCAAGCTCGTCGCGCGCATGGGCGCCGATCGCATCGTGAGCCATCAGTTGCTCGGCGACCTGTTTCGCGAGGGCAGGTTTCAGTCCGCGAGCGACATAGATTGCCATCAGTTCCTTGTGCTCACCCTTATCGTCTGCTTTTAGTTCCGCACGCTCCAGCGCGAGATCTGCCTGTTCAGTGTCCGCCTGGGAATGGACAGACACGTATTCTCCCGCAGCCATCGACATAGACCCTGCCACCAAGCCGGCAACCCCCGCCACCAGCAGGTTGGTGTGAGTCGCGTGTGCCGCTGCGACACCGAGCACTAGACTCGCCGTGGACAAGATACCGTCGTTCGCGCCCAATACCGCTGCGCGCAACCAACCCGTGCGCCCGGCACGGTGTAATTCCTTGTTGGGTATCGGCATTATGGAGGTCCCCTTGTTCTGTTAGCCAATGTTGGGAATGGTCAGAGTGTCGCCGCTAGCGGCTTGGCGGTCTCTTCGATAAGCGGGTTCGAGCCCAGATCGCCGCGAGGAAACTCCCGAACTCAATGGCAACTGGGGCTGTCCGCAAACTCGCCGTCCACCAGCATCGCACTTAAACAATTGCCGCATTCTGAAATCTTCGCCAGCAAGGGATCGTTCTGCATGGCGCCCGGATTGACCGATTGTTCCGCATTCAACGAGTGGATGGTTGCCTGGGTATTGCTGTCCCACTCCCCCAGACCAGTGAACTCATTCTTGAGCAGCCATAGGGCATTTTGATCAGGCCCGGTCTCCGCCACTAACGATATCTGACTTAGGCTGGCCTCCGCACTCGCCCGGTGATCGCGCAGAAGCATACCGAGCCAAGTACCCGGGGCAACTCCAGACCTGATCACGGATGCAATCGCGGCTTTCCATTCTCGCATTTTCTGCCCATCGAGAAATACCTGCCTTAGCAAAGTCCTTCGACAATCCTGGAACGCTCCGCTCCGGTTTGGTAACCGCTTCGATGGCTGGCGGCGCTTGCGGGCTGCACTCAACCACAGAACTCACACCCTTCGAAACCAAATTTCGACCCTGCCCGGGGTCGATTCCTTTCCCAAGCCTTGCTCATATTTTGGATCGTGAGAAGCCTTAGCCGAGATCGCGTACCAGCGCATCTCACATGGGTTGTCCTGAAAAGTGAAGATCGTCAACCGGACAGTACGGCGTTAAAATTCGACGGTCCGAGTGGCGGGGCCAATTCGACAACTGGTGGCTGGCCCAGTCGAGACGAGGGCGTGATTGCCGCTGAGTACACAGATGTCGAGGAGAGGAAATCTGCCTAGTTCAGGGTCAGCGGTGGCCGTAAGAGCTATACATCGATCTGACGAAGTCTGTTCTGTTCCGCACCCACAGCATGGCCCGAATGCCCTATAGGAGCGGATCCCCGCTCTTTATTTCTATGAGTGAGCAATATTGACCAGCGGTAGCCTCGCGAATCGCGTATTTTTTATTTTTTCGCCAGCCGGTTGTAACCGCCGGCATTGGTCTTGGTCCTTGCGCGGGTTCACCACGGTTCAAAAACGGGAACTGGCGCCCCGAATTTTCGTTTCTTCAGCACGATTCTTGTTGACGTTGCAGAGTGAGTGCCACAAGGATGGAGTTTAGGATCGCGCGCGACAAGTAACTTGGGTTCTGTAACACATGCTGGATAAACCGCTGCAGTCAGGGAGCGTACGAATGCGAATACCGGGAAATCGGAAGGCGTCTCGGATGCTTCTGTCTCTTATTTTGTTTTTTGTCGCGGGCCTGGCATTGGTTTCTGGTCAGACCAGTCCGCCGCCGCCGGCTAAGAGCGTTCAGTCCAGTAACGCGCCAGCGGCGGGTGCGCCCTCGCCTGAAGTTTCCAAGTATGTGGGCGCGGAGACCTGCAAGACGTGCCACGAGGAGATCTATAACTCGTGGGAGAAGACGCCGCACTGGAAGACGACGCTCGACACCAAAGGTGGACCCTCCCATCAAGGTTGCGAAGGCTGCCACGGTCCGGGTGCGGACCACGTGGCGGGGGGCGGCGATGTAAGCAAGATATTCAAGTTCAAGGACGCTTCGACGAAAGAGGTTGACGCCAAGTGCCTGACCTGTCACGCGGGAGCGCACCCGAACTTCGACCGCTCGCCCCACGCCAGGGCGAAGGTCAGCTGTACCAGCTGCCACAGCGCTCATCACAGCGAGGAAGAAAAACTGCTGAAGGCTGCGCAGCCTGCGCTCTGCTTCCAGTGCCACTCCGACACTAAGCCG
>PLHN01000138.1 GCA_003139975.1 Acidobacteriaceae bacterium | reverse complement strand
AACCGCTGCGCCACCCAAAATCGGAATCAAACGGGTCTTCCCGCAGCCTACCCATGGTGTCACGCCTGGGAGCATTTTTCCTCTTCCTCCCCTTGCGCATCCACATCCAGCGGACGTACCATTTTTGCGAGAGGCGAAGTTGTGGGGCGTTGGGTTCTGATTGACGTCGGTGCGGCGGCCGTGGTGTTTGCCCTGCTCTGGTACAGCTGGTTTGTGCGCTACAACCGGCGCCGGGCGGCCAGCGTGCTGGAGTGGCTGCAGGCAGCTTGCCTGGGCAAAGGACGGCTCAGCAATCTCGAGTGGCAGGCCAACAGCTCCCGGCTCACAGCGCGCCTGCATCTTGCCTCGCGCTGGTTTGACGACGCCTCGGTGACGATCCACCTGCTGCCGCGGCCCCTGCCCGTGAACTGGGCTTTAAGCCGGCTGCGCCGGGAGCAGGAAACGCTTACCTTTGAAGCCGACATGGGCTTTCCGCCGGGCTTTCATCTCGATATCGTGCGGCACCGCTGGACGGGCCAGACGGGACCCAAGGGCACAGCCCGCAAATGGATGATCACACGGCCGGGGCCGGTTGTTCTGACCACTCAAGAAGACTGGCCCATGGAATTGACCCCGGTGGTGAATGCGATCGTGGGCAGCCGCGACAAAGAATTCGTGAACGTACGCTTCAATCAAACCGCGCCACACTTTGCCGCGACGGTCGACCTGGAGAGCCTCTCGGATCAGAAATCGGCGAGCGCCGTGCTGGGACTGTTCCGGGAACTGGCCGCTAGTTCCTCGGCGAAGCAGCATTAGAGAACGTCGTTTGCTGTTCACCCTTCGCTACTTCTACTCCGGTTCGGCTACGAAGCGGTAGCCGACTCCTCTTACCGTTTGCAGGTGCTTCGGCCGCGACGGATCTTCCTCGATGTAGCGCCGCAGGCGCACAACAAAGTTATCGATGGCGCGCGTGTCCGTGTCTTCGTGCAAGCCCCAAACTTCTTCGAGCAGCACTTTGCGGGAAACCACCCGGCCCGCGCTGCGCACCAGGTAGCGCAGAAATTCCGCTTCCATGACGGTGAGGTGAATGATATTGCCGAGGCTGCGAAGTTCGAGCTCGCGGAAGTCGATGGACTTGCCCGCGAACTGAAATTTATCGGCTAGGTTCTCAGGCATCAACGGCTCATTCGGCGTAGCCGGTGGCGCGTTTCCGGCAACGGGCACGGCGGTCTGTTTCATCCAGACACTGCGGCGCAGCAAGCCGTCGAGGCGCGCAATCAGAATCGCCAGCTCAAACGGTTTGGGCAGATAATCGTCGGCGCCCGAAGCGAATCCCTGCAGGACATCCTCGGGCCGCCCGCGCGCTGTCAACATCAGAATGGGCACATAATTCTTTCTTTCGCGCAGGAGCGCCGCCACCTCGAAGCCGCTTTTGCCGGGCAGCATTACATCCAGAACCACGGCATCGAAGCGCTCGGCGCGGTCGAGCAGGCGCAAAAGCGCATCTTCGCCGTCGCCCGCAACTTCCACATCGTGCCCCTCGGCCTGCAGATTGAAGCGCAGGCCCTGCGCCAAGTGAGCTTCGTCCTCGACGACCAGAACGCGGCTCATGCCGTCCTCACGATGGCGCCGGTCATGCGACTCTCCGGCGCGGTAACTCGAATGTCACGGTTGTTCCTTTTCCCGCTCCGCCGCTCTCGGCAAAGACGCGGCCACCGTGATTGCGCGCAATCGAACGCACGATGAACAATCCGAGGCCGGTTCCTTTGACGCGCGCACGGCCTCTCTGGCGCACCCGATAGAAGCGTTTGAAAATCCGCTTCAGCTCGTTTTGTGGAATGCCGACGCCCTGGTCGCGCACACGCAGAACAATGTTTTCAGAATCCGGGTTTTCTGAATCGTGCGCCACCAGTTCCACCGTAATATGCACCCCGTCGGGCGAATACTTGACCGCATTGTCGAGTAAGTTGGTGACGGCCGTGTGCAGTTCCTCGGGATCGCCGAGCACGCCCGCGCTGCCGTTCTGCGAAAGAGATGCCTGGTAGTCGAGCTGCTCGGGAAGAAGGTGATGGCGGGCGCGCGCCAGCTCCACGCACTCGCGCACGAGCGAACTGAAATCCACCGGAATGCGCTGCCCCGAAGTTTTTTTCTGCGCGATCGCGCCCGCCTTCAGCACCTGTTCGACGGTACCCATCAGGCGCTCGGTATCGACGAGCATCGACTGGTAGAACTCGCGCCGCGGCGCCTCATCCACCTCGCGACGTTGGAGGGTTTCGAGATAAAGACGAATGGAGGCGATGGGCGTCTTGAGTTCATGGGTGACGGCGTTGATGAAGCTGTCGTGCTGCTCGTTGCGGCGAATCTCACGCACTAGAAAGATGGTATTGAGGACGAGGCCGGTGACAATTGCGCCGAAGAAAATGATGCCGAGAAAAACCTTGATGCCTTCGCGCCAGTTGAGGATGATCCAGCCGCTGCCGACGGCGAAGGCCAGCGCGGCCAGGCACACGCCGAAGGTGAGGAAGAAGGCAATCGCTTTGCGCCGGCTGGAGATTCGCACAGGGAGATTGTAGCGATTTCACCGCCGAGACGCCGAGTACGCCGAGAGAAGCGAGGGACTGATTCAGCGGGGCGGGGGGAGGGCCCCAAGTGGGGGGGGCCAAGAGGCTATCGGTTGAACTAGAACAACTCGATTGTCGCCGCCTGACCCGAAGCCGACGCGAGCCGGCCATCGCGCGTAATCAAGGTGGCGCCAAGTTCTTCGGCAAGGGCGACGTAGCACTTGACCCGCCGCGACGCGGAGGCCGTGGCTGCCTATGTCAAGTCGCTGCCGACGGCGAAGTGAGTAGTTGGAGGCGTTCTTCCTGGCAACTTCTGCCTCTGGGATAGCTGCCGGAAAGCGCAAAAAAAGGCTGTCGCCCCAAGCCACTACGGCTTGGTTCGAGAGCCTTTCCTGACACCTGAGCACTGAGACCTGAGACCTTCTTTAATCGTTCCCCGCGGTCGACGCTACCATCCCTGCCGCTTTCAAGTCCCGCACCAGCTCCGGCTTCGGCGGCAGATTATCGAGCGTAACTTTGTACACGTGCCGCGCCAGGCCCATCTTTTTCAGCAGCCAGATGCCGTACCAATTCAGATCGATCTCATACCACGTCATGCCGTGGCGCGCCGACACCGGATGGGCGTGATGATTGTTGTGCCAGCCTTCGCCCCAGGTAAACAAGGCAACCAGCAGGTTGTTGGTCGACAAATCCTTCGTAGCAAACCTTCGCGTTCCCCAGAGGTGGGTGACCGAGTTCACCGCCCAGGTTGCGTGCAGACCGACCACCGTGCGCGCGAAAACTCCCCACAGCAGCCAGGGAATGCCGCCGATCGCGTAAAGAATGACGCCGACGATGATGTTGCTCGTCCAGTGATACTTGGTCAGCCAGACGTGAACTTTGTCTTTGGTCAGATCGGGGACGTAGCGCGCCAGCGTCGTCGTATCGTGGTGCATGGAGCGACCGGAGAGAATCCAGCCCATGTGCGACCACCATTTGCCGTCGATCGGCGAGTGCGGGTCGCCTTCAACGTCGGAAAACTGATGATGAATGCGGTGCGTCGCGACCCAAAAAATCGGGCCGCCCTCGAGCGCCAGCGTGGCGCACCAGGTCAGGAAATATTCCACCCACTTCGGGGATTTGAATCCGCGATGCGTGAGCAGGCGGTGATAGCTCATGCCGATGCCCAGGCTGCCGGAAACCCACCACAGGAAGCAGGCGACAAAGAATGCCTTCCAGGTGAAGAAAAACAGGGCCGCAATTGCGCCCACGTGAAACAGCAACATCGCAGTGGCCGTGCCCCAGTTGACGCCGTCGCCCTGGGTGGCCGCTCTGCCATAGCTGGCTCCGCTGCCGGACGTGTTCAATGTTTCGGTATTGGGTTCGCTCATCCTCTTCCTCTCCCCGTGTCTACGCTGAAGCCCGAATAGGACGATACCGCGAGTGCGGCTAATTCTTTGTAATACTTGTGTAAGACTCGCCGCGAGAGGAGGTTACACTGGTAACAACTCGGCTCCATACGCCGGGAGAGTGACGATGATTTTGCCCTTCGAGGCTGTGTTCCATACAGCGGGTGGCCGATCCTTCGCGCACACTCCTCCCCGCTGCGGTAAGCTTTCCTGCCAGATGACAACTATGGAGTTCCCATGACCGACCCCGCAATCGCATCCGAAAAGGTGGAATTACCCGTCGCGGACGGCAGCCGCATGGCAGCGTACACGGCTCGTCCCGAGGAAGCGGGCCCGCATCCCGGCCTGCTTTTGTTCCAGGAAGCATTCGGAGTCAACCATCACATTCGCAGCGTGTGCGATCGCTTTGCCGCGGAGGGGTACGTCGTCATTGCGCCGGAGATGTTTCATCGCACCGCGCCCCCAGGCTTCGAGGGCAGCTATACGGATTTTCCGGCGATGATGCCCCACTACCAGGCCGTGACCACACAAACGGCGGAGATGGACATCAAAGCGGCCCATGACTGGTTGCGCTCGCACGCCAAGGTGCGCGCGAACCAGATTTCCAGCGTGGGGTTCTGCATGGGCGGCCGCCTTTCTTTTCTGGCCAACAGCGTTGTGCCTCTGTTGCGCGCCGCCGTCTCGTTTTACGGAGGCGGCATCACCCCCGCGTTGCTCGACCGTGCCTCGCGCCAGCAAGGGCCTCTTTTGCTCATATGGGGTGGACTGGACAAACACATTCCGCCCGAGCAACGGAAAGCGGTGACCGACGCCCTGAGCGCCGCGCAAAAGGCCTATGTGAACGTCGAGTTTTCAGCAGCCGGCCATGGGTTCTTCTGCGACGAACGCGCCGCCTATGAGCCGCACTCAGCCCGCCAGGCATGGGCCCTGACGCTGGAGTTTCTGCGCTCCTAGAAGCAACAGCCCGTGGGGGTTTGATCGCCCTTTACACCGACAACCCGATCACTAGATGGTGAGATGACGCGATCAGAAGTGATCTTCTACCGGCCGCCCCGGATGCTCGAGTGCGCGCGCCTGAATCGCCCGATCCCACGGCCTCGCCTGCCAGTTGTCCTTCTTATACTCGCCGTGAATCCACGGCGGCAGCGTGAAATTCAGGCGCCCGCCCATCGAATACACGTACGGTTCATAGAGCGCGCGCAGTTCCGCCAGCCGCTCGGCCGCATCGGTCCCCTCATAGAGCGTCACGCCGTGCTGGGCGAGTTCTCTTCTCAGTCGATCCAGATCTTCTAGTGTGAGCCGATCGGGCGCATTCGGGTCATATTGCGCTTTTGCCCCCTGCGCCAGGTCGACGGCAGCGTGCCGTGCCATCGCAAATGTCAGCTTCGCCTGCTCGGGATGAATTCCATCCACTCCCGTCATAACCAACGAAGTCACGTCGAGCATCACTGTCAGCGCGCTGAGCCACGATTGATTGCTGTGCTGCGA
>PLHN01000306.1 GCA_003139975.1 Acidobacteriaceae bacterium | reverse complement strand
TGCAGGATGCCCTGGAAAGCTTCATCGAAATGGCCCGCTCTTATGGTGTCGAACTGGTGGTCGAAAACGCCGTTCCCGATGCGCACGTGGATGCGGATCGCGAGGCCATGCATCAGATCTTTTCCAACCTCATTGAGAATGGGTTGAAATACGCGGCATCGGGAAAAAAGATTGTTCTCGGCGCGCGGCCGGCGGAGAACGGTGTCGAATTTTCTGTTCGCGATCTCGGGCCCGGTATCTCCNNGAGCGTTTTTACCGGGTCGACAAAGCTCGCTCCCGCGAGTCCGGGGGAACCGGGCTGGGCCTCGCGATCGCCAAGCACATTGTTCTGGCGCACCGCGGCACCATTCGCGCCGAAAGCGACCTGAACCACGGCTCGGCTTTTTTGTTCACGCTGCCGGCTTCGGAGGCGGAGTCGGCATAGGCGCTAGATGAAGGGGGAGTTTCCGAGTTGGCCGTCATTCGGGCGGAATCCAAACGGGGCGGTCTGGGTTCTGAGCGCGATCGCTTTCCATGAGAAGGCCGGTTGGAGTGAAGTGGGTTCTCTTGCTTTTTCGTTGGACGAGGTTTCGTGGCGAAACCGATTACCGATACGTCCGATCCAGCAGCGGACCGCGCGCGCGATTCTCGCACTTTAAGCTGCCGACACTCGTGAATACAACTGTGATTCATCGGAAGCCGCTAAACATGACTGCGTCGGTATCGTTGTACCGGCCGCGGGTGAGGGCGAGCTTTTTGCCGTCACGTGACCAGGCGTAGCCGGCCATCAGTCCGGGTTCGGAATCGAAATGGGTTAATTGCATGGGTGCGCCGCCATTCAAGGGGAGCATGTACAGGTTGCGCACCTCGCCCGTCGTATTCTGAACAAACGTGATGCCCTTGCCGTCCGGCGCCCATCCAAGATTGTCGGCATTGTAAGTTCCGGGTGCGTCAAGTTCCTTGATGACGGCGCCGTCGCTGAGGCGCTGCAGAATAAGCTTTGGCTTCGCACTGGCCCCTTTGCCTTCTGCCCGTCCGTAGAGCACGGTCGTCCCGTCTGGGGAAAGCGTAGGCGAAAATAAAGTGTCGCGGGCGAGTTCAATCGGTTTGTCTCCCTCCAGCGAAAGCTTAAAGATGTAGCCGACAGTCTGACCACCGGCCTCCTTAACCTCGTCGTTATAGACCAGCCACTTGCCGTCTGGGGTGCAGGAACCCTTCTCCACGTCGCCGCCGAAGGTGACTTGCCGCAAGGCGCCGGTTTGCAGATTGAAGAGCCAAAGATTGGGGTTATTGTCTTCGAGAACGCGGCTGATGATGACGTTTTCGCCCAGCCCGCAAGCTCTAGAGTCGAAATTCACGTTGTCGTTTTCGAGCAACCGGACGCGATGGCTTCCATCGGCCGAGGCAATGTAAGTATGGAATGCGTCATCTCGTTCCAAGAGCTTGCCGGTCGCGGTCCAGGATACATCCCACACGGCGGTCTGTTCGTCTGAGACGGCGGCGAATTTCCACTTGATCTTGTCATTGAGGACCGCCGGGGAATCGCTCACAAAAATGGTGACGGCGGGCCGCTCTTGAGCCGTGACGAAGGACTTCCCATCGGAAGCAACGCTGAGGGAAACATACTGGCTTAAGTCATTGGTCACGCGGACCGGGTCGCCGCCACCGTAGGGCTGAAACCAGATCTGCCCGCGGAGGCCGGCCGATTTTTCGCCGGCGATGTAGAGGAGACCGGAGGCATCCGGCATCCAGGCGACCGAGATGAGCAGAGAGGGCAGCGGGAAGGTCTTGACCAACTTGCCATCCGGAGTAACGACAAGAATGGATGTGATCCTATTCTTCGCAGTATCAAAAGTGCCGATAGCGATGAGATTGCGCTGCGCCGACCATGAAGGATTGGTGACGAACATTTGGCCCAGGCCGGACCGCTGAAAAACGGTCTGCTCGCCGCTGCCATCGGCGGCGGCAATAAGCAGCGTGGTTTCGGCCCGGCCGGCATGATCGGGGCGCCAGTACGCGATGCGTTTGCCGTCCGGCGAAACCGCGGGTGCGCTCATGACATCAGTGGCGATCTGCTTGGCAACGCCTCCAAGGGAGGGCAAGCTATAGAGATTGGCGATATCAGTGACCGGGTTCGCATGCATGTAGTAGAGGTAATTTCCGTCCGGGGAAAAAACTGCGCCGCCGCTGCTGGCGCTGCGGATGCCAAAAGTAAAGAATCCCTTTTCCGGGGGCACGACCGTGACCTCGCTGCCGGTCGCGATCTGTTTCACGCGCAGGCTCCGTTCGCCTTCGCGTTTGCCGTAGGCCAGCAGCCTGCCGTCGGCGGAAATGGCGGCGAAGTTGGTGACCCGGCCGTCCTCGGTAAGAGGACGGATCAGAAGATTACGGACGTCGAACGACGGGGCGCCGTGACTGAGGAATTTGTAGACGCCGAAGCCTGCCGCGGCAAGAAGCGCCAGCAGGGCGACGACTGCTACAGCCAGCTTGCCCCGGTGCCGGCGGGCTTCCGCCAACAGCACAGCACTTGACGACGATGTGGTCAGCGGGGAAGCCGGAGAAGACGCGAGAGCAGAAGCCGAGGCGGTCGAGGCCGGGCCGGAACTCTCCTGGAGCGAGCGGCCGGAGTCGGTTTCGCGCCTCAGCCGTTTCAAATCGGCGCGCATCTCCGAAGCGTGCTGATAGCGCAAGTCGCGATCCTTCTCGAGCGCCTTAAGGATGATTCGCTCGAGTTCGGCAGGGACTTCCGGATTGAGACGCACGGGGGCGACCGGGGCCTTATGCAGAATGGCATCCACAATGTCGCCTGAACTCTGGCCGCGAAACGGGAGCATGCCGGTCATCATTTCGTATAGCGTAGCGCCGAACGAGAAGAGATCGGTGCGCGGATCCAATTCGCGCCCACGGATTTGCTCGGGTGACATGTAGGAGACAGTGCCCAGCATGGAACCGGGACTGGTGAGGTTTTCTTCGCCCGGCAAAGCGGAAGGCACGGTTGCAGTTGCGCCTTCGGGAGCAGAACCCGTTGAGGGGGACACTTTGGCTAAGCCGAAGTCGAGAATCTTGGCGTGGCCCCGCTTCATGACAAAAACATTGGCCGGCTTGATGTCGCGGTGGACGATGCCTCGTTCATGGGCGGCATCGAGTGCGTCGGCGACCTCGATAGCGATGGACAGCGCAGTTTCCAACTCCATCGGCTTTCCAGCGATGCGGTGCTTCAGCGTCACGCCGTCGAGGAACTCCATGGCGATGAAGCTCTGGCCGTGCTCGTCGTCAATCTCGTGGATGGTACAGATGTTGGGGTGGTTCAGGGCAGAGGCGGCTTTTGCTTCGCGTTCGAATCGGCTCAGGGCCAAGGGGTCTTTTGCGACATCGTCAGGCAGGAATTTGAGAGCGACAAAACGGCCGAGTTTGAGATCTTCGGCCTTATAAACAACACCCATCCCGCCGCCACCTAGCTTCTCGACGATGCGGTAATGCGAGATGGTCTGGGCAATCACTGAGCTGAAATCTTAGGGTCCCAGCGCTGGCAAGTCAATGAAGGCGGGACCGGTGGAAGGCTCATCGTGAAGTCAATTGGCGGAAAATCGGCAACCCCGCCACCCCCCAGAATCGGCACGACTGAAGTCGTGCCCTTCCCGTTCGCAGCCTGGCAATTTAAGCTCCCGGGTGAATCAACCGCACTAGCCAGAACGCAACTGCGGCGACCAGCGCTGCTGCTGGGATGGTCAAAACCCAGGCCCAGACGATGCGCGCTGCTACTCCCCAGCGCACGGCCGAAAGCCGGTTGACGGCGCCGACTCCGACGATCGCTCCGGTGATGGTGTGCGTGGTGCTTACGGGAATTCCGGCGAGCGCGGTGGAGAACAGGGTGATCGCTCCCGCGGCTTCGGCGCAGAAGCCTCCCACGGGCCTGAGTTTGGTGATGCGCGATCCCATGGTGTGAACGATTCGCCAGCCGCCAAAGTACGTTCCCAGAGCGATCGACAAATGCGCCGCCAGAATGATGGGCCAGTGAAATTTTCCCCAGTTGCCGGCCAGTTCCTTCGAGCTCAAATAATGCGCTCCATATAAGGCGGACGCCACGATTCCCATGGTCTTCTGCGCATCGTTGCCGCCGTGGCCAAGGCTGTAGGCTGCCGCCGAGAGCAGTTGCAGCTTGCGAAACCAGGCATCGATTCGTCGTGGCGCTTTATTTTGCAGAAGCCAATAGACGGCAACCATGAAGGTGAAGCCCAGGACGAGTCCCATGATTGGTGCCACCACAATGAAGATCAGGGTTTTGTACCAGCCCTCGGCAATAATCACGTGCCACCCGGATCGCATCACCGCCGCGCCGGCGTAGCCTCCGATTAAGGCATGGGAAGACGAAGTGGGCAGGCCCCACCACCACGTCAGCAAATCCCAGACGATGGCGCCGAAGAGTCCCGTGATCACGACATATTGGGTCACAGATTCGACGTGGATCATGCCGCCGCCGATCATCTTGGCGACGGCCGTCCCGAGAAGAAATGCCGCCACAAAATTGAAGAATGCCGCCCACAACACAGCGAGTTTAGGAGACAAGACCCGCGTCGAAACGACCGTGGCAATGCTGTTGGCGGCGTCGTGAAATCCGTTCAGGAAATCGAAGATCAGCGCGACCAGTACTGTGATGATCAGCAGAATCAGATCAGTCTTCACCAGGTTTCCTGTTTGGGTAAGTTATTGAGCATCACGTGCTTTTCAGAACGACCGTTTCCAATACGTTGGCGACGTCTTCCGCCTTGTCAGTTGCCCGCTCGAGGCATTCCAGCAACTCCTTGATCTTGATGAGGTTGATCGGGTCCTTTTCGTGTTCAAACAGGGTGGCGATGGCCTGCTGGGACACTTGGTCGGCTTCGTTCTCCAGACGGTTGATCTCCACACAATGTCCCAGGATATTGCCATTCTTCTGCATCAGAGATACCGCCTGCTGCAATTCGTGGCATTGCTTCAGGATGATCACGGCCAGTTCTCCGGCAGCGGCCGGCGGAGTCGTGATTCGGTACATCTCGATGCGAGCGCCGGAAGCATTGATGAAGTCGAGGACATCATCGAGCTTTGAGGCCAACTCGTGAATGTCTTCCCGGTCGAAAGGTGTGATGAACGTCTGGTTGAGTTTGGTCAGGATGGCATGCGTCATTTCATCGCCCTCGCGCTCGATGCGGTGAATCGCGTCGATTTTGCTTCCGACATCGCGGTAATTGGCGAAGAGATCGACCAGCGTTCGAGCCCCGGCGATGAGGTTGTCGGACATGGCCGAGAACATGGCGAAGAAGCTGTTATCTTTAGGAATAAGGCGGACCATTTGGGAGCAACAGACTCCAATATTATTTGTGTTTACAGTCAGTTGCGGTGATCGGAGCAGGCAACTATCTCACGCGGCAGCGAAGTGAGTCAAACGGAGCGGGTGGGAATGCGGATGCTAACCCGTCGGCAGCGAAACGCGCGTCGGGAGCGACGCCGGCGGCGAAAGCTAGTGGGTTATTCGGCGACTGACGGCAATCGGCGAACGCCGGCGCAATCCGAGCCGAATGACGAGAAACACGGCCAATACCGTGCCTGCTCCTACGGCGACGCGCTGGAGAAACCCGAGAAAAAGAACACCCAATCCCATGGCAACATTGTGCGGCTCTTGGGCGGCTTAGGCGAGATAACAATGGTAATACTTACCCTCCGCGATGGGGCCCTGGCCGCTCAACAGGGATTCATAACCATGCATCGAACGGTTTCCAGAAACTGCCCTATTGCTTGGGTCTTCCATTTCGCCAACCATAAATTTATCGCGTTGTAACCTGCCCCGGGACGCGAGGAACTACACTTTTGCTGGAAGTGTGTGCCAAACTCTGGATTGATGCCGCTCGCGTCTACCGGTGCGGATGCGGCATCCAATCAAGCAGGTTGATTTTGCCCATGAGTACAGCCAGCGTGAAGAAGCCAGCGGCGGAGCCGTCGTACCCTGACCTGGTTAAGCGGACGGTCGAAGCGTGCGAGCTGGCGCGGCAGGCCGCTGCCATCGCCGCCGAAGGAATTGCCACCGGTTCGATGTCCCGACTGGATGCGATTCGCCAATGCGAAAAGGATCTCGACGCCATCGATGTCGAAGTGGACTCGGGCGTGACTTCCACCATCACGCGCGTGCCCGAAGCCGAAACTGGGCAGTTGCTCGCCTGCATGAAGCTGATGATCGGGCTGGAGCGCATCGGCGATCTGCTGTTGAGTTTTGCGACCAGCGCCCAGGCCACGGGAGCCCGGATTGATCCGCAGGACGCACGCGAACTGACCCAGATGGCGACCATTCTCGAAAAGATGCTGGCCGACGTGGGCCAGTCGTTCTCGCAACGCGACGTCAAGAAGGCGATCGAAGTTCTGCGCGCCGATGCCGAGATGGATCGCCTCCGCAATCTGATCTTTCTCCGCCACCTCGAGAACCCTGAAAATGTCGAACGCCGCGCCAGTCTGCAAGTCATCTTCATGACGCAATCCCTCGAGCGCGCCGGCGACCACGCCAAAAATCTTGCAGAAGAAGTTTGCCACTTCGTCAGCGGACGCAGCATTCGCCACTTGCTCATGGCCTACGACAAGCCGCGCGAGCAGATGTTTATTGAGTGGCTGCGTCACAAAGACGACGCCTCGGCATAACTTCAGATACCCACGAAGCACCCGCTGGCTCTTGACAGCCAGAGCCTCCAAGGCGAGACTCTGGTCAGCAATCTTCGTGTGAGCCGCAGGTTTTGGTCCGTCTGTCCGCGTGACCCTTGCGGCAAACCAAAGAGCGCATAATCGCATGCCGGGCTTCCCCCAACCCGACGATTTCCCTTCGAGCGGCAGCGTGCCGGGTGAAGCCGCTGCTGCAGCGCGGGCGCCGTCAGGTCTGCCAACTGATGCCGACCTAAGCCGCGGCTTGGAAGAACCTGAACTCGACGCCGCACTCCAGCTTTTGGTCGAGCGGGCGCAATACATCACAGGCGCCACTGGAACCGCGCTCGCCTTGCCGCAGGGCGGCGAGATGGTTTGCCGGGCCAGCGCCGGTTCCTGCGCCCCCTCGATCGGCGCCCGGTTGCAGGTACGGTCCGGGCTGACCGGCGAAAGCATCACACGACGTCAGTTGCTGCGTTGCGACAATGCAGAGGCCGATCCGCGCGTGAACCTTGAAGCTTGCCGGGCGCTCGGCATCGCCTCGATCGTGGTCTTGCCGCTGCTGCGGCAAAGTGGCGAGGTGCGCGGACTGTTCGAGCTTTTCTCCGACCACGCTTACGCTTTCGAGGAACGCGATCTGATCGCGCTTGAACGCATGGCTGACCTTACCCTAACGGCGCTGGATCTAGCCGAACAGCGCCATGGAGCAGTGCCTCTCCCGCTTGCGAAACAGGAGCAGGGGAAGCAAGCAGGGAGGACCTCGGCTTCAATTGTCCCCGCTTTATCGGTCGCGACAGTACCGCAACCACCGCAGAACATCCCGGCGGTATCGATTCCATTGTCCACGAATGCTGAAGCCAAAGATGTCGTCGCCTTCGCTGAGCTTTCCCAATTCCATACCTGCCAATTGCCTGTGGAATCCGTGCCGCCGCTCGAAACAAATCGGGGAATTGAAACCGCGGAATCCGCCCAGCTTCCTGACTCGATGCTCCGCGTTCAGAAATGCGCATCCTGCGGATTCCCGGTATCCGAAGGGAGATCCCTTTGTCTCGATTGCGAAAGGAAAAAGGACGACAGAGTCGGGCAGACCCCAGTCCTGAGTGAACCGGTGAGTCCGCAGCCAGCGGAATCAGCGGCCGCGACGGATGAGCCCTTGCCACCCTTTCTCGCCAATGCTACCCCGGTTAAGGAATCATGGCTGTCTGACCACGTGAATCTGCTGGTGATCATTGTCCTGATCCTTGGCGTGCTAGTTGCTATCGTTCTTTTTCGCTGACCTCACGTTGTTCGCTGGTCCAGGGCGCGGCGGCACAATGCTCAACGGTTTTTTTATTGGCATGAGAGGTCCATCTTTCTTGACAAAACGCGCCGAAAACTCATACTCTGCCGTTGACGTTCTCCGCGTTACAAAAAGGTGCTGAGCATGAAAAACGTTTACGAGGTTTTAAGACAGAAAGAGCTTGAACTAGCGCGATTGGAAAAAGAGGTAGAGGCCTTGCGCGTCGCGGCCCCATTGCTTTCCGAAGAAAAAGAGGTGGTCGCCGAGGCGTCCAAACCGGCACTGACCTCAGTTGCGGCGCAGCAGCAGCCGATTCGCATTCCCGCTCCGATTGCCGCCCAGGCGGTCAACGCTCCGCCGCGCGCTGCCGGATGGGAAGATGCGGCCAAGCGCTGGCCGTAGAAAAATCACGAAAGCTTTGTCCACGGAGGCCCAGGCAAAGTCCTGGGCCTTCGTTTCTTTGCCCAAGATTAAGAGGGGCTCGGAACCACCTCGGCAGAATTGGGACAAGATTTTCCGCGCCGCCGGGTCAGCGGTTCACGACGAACTCCTGCTCGGCTCCGTCAAGCGGAATGCGTTCGACGGCAGGGAATGGAAATGGTAACTCGCGGCTTTCTATTGCCGCCCCAGCGAGGCGTCAGAAGTGAGGCGCTCGCCTCGCGGAACGCAACCTCTGCAATCTGACCTCTAACCTCTGCCCTCGAATCACCCCTGCGTCGTGAACGCGAGCGCCAGCAGCGTCTTCTGCTCCACCTCGTGCGCTTTCGCCGATCCCGTGGCCGGACTCGCGCTCCCCGATCGCTTCACCGAAAGCACCGGCCGCTCGTGGGCGATCCTTCGGAGCCGCGGCAGCATATAAAACAGCGCGCCCATGTTCGATGGTTCTTCCTGCACCCACACAATATCGCGCGCCTTGCTGTGGCGATCGAGCTCCGCCGTTAGTTCCGCCTCGGGGAACGGATACATCTGTTCGAGAAACACAATCGCCGTGCTCATGTCGCCGCGCTTCTGCCGCTCCGCGCGCAGTTCATGCCCGATCTTTCCCGTACAGATCAGAATGCGCTTCACATCGTGGGCTTCGGTATCCGGAATCACCGGTAAGAACCGCTGATGCGTCAGGTCGTCGAGCGGGGAAAGCGCATCCGGATGCCGCAGCATGCTTTTCGGCGTGAAGACCACCAGAGGCTTCCTCCACTTGCGCAGCGCCTGCCGCCGCAGCAGATGGAAATACTGTCCGGCATTCGAGGGCTGGCAGATCTGGAAATTATCGCGCGCCGCTAGCTGCAAATAGCGCTCGACGCGCGCGCTCGAGTGTTCCGGCCCCTGTCCTTCGTACCCGTGCGGCAGCAGCAGCACCAGCCCTGAAAGCAATCCCCACTTATCCTCGCCCGCGCAAACAAACTGATCGATGACCGCCTGCGCCACATTGGCGAAGTCTCCAAACTGCGCTTCCCAAAGCACCAGCGTCTCGGGATAATCGCGGCTATAGCCGTATTCGAATCCCATCACGCCCGCTTCCGAAAGCGTCGAGTTATAGATCTGGCATGCCGCCTGGCCCGGCGCGACATTGCACAAAGGAACGTATTCGGTCTCGTCTTCGGTATCGATTAACACCGAATGCCGCTGGTTGAACGTGGCCCGCCGCGAATCCTGCCCGCTCAGGCGTACCGGAATACCCTGCTTAAGCAGGCTTGCAAAGGCCAGCGCCTCCGCCATTCCATAGTCAAGCGGCTTCTTTCCCGTTCCCATTTCCGCGCGCTGTTCCAGCAGCTTTTTCACCTTCGGATGGATGTGAAATCCGTCCGGATAGGTCGTCAGCCGTTCTGTTAACGCGATCAACTCTTCGCGCGCGATTCCGGTCGGCACGTCATACTCTGCGTGATACCGGCCTCCGCAATAGTTATCCCAATACGAAGGCAGTTCCCGCAGAGACGGCTTCTTTGTGGCCTTCGATGCCGTCTTTTGCGCTCCTTCGAATTCAGCCTTGATCGCCGCCACACGCTCGGCAAGATTCTCGATACCAATTTGTTTCGCGTAAATATCAAACAGCGGCGGATGCTGCTTGATCGCCTTGTACATGAGCGGCTGCGTCACCGTGGGATCGTCCACTTCGCTATGGCCATGACGGCGGTATCCGATCAGGTCCACTACCACGTCGGTGCCAAACTGGTAGCGATATTCCGCCGCGATGCGCGCGATCCACATCACCGCGTCCACATCTTCGCCGTTCACGTGGAAGATCGGAATCGCCTGCCGCCGCGCCAGTTGGGCGGCGAATCGAGAAGAGTGCTCGTCGCGGGCGTTGGTCGTAAACCCTAGCAGGTTATTCACAATCAGGTGAATCGTCCCGCCCACGGTGTAGCCGGGGAGATCCGCATAGTTCAGCGTCTCCGCGGTGATCCCCTGTCCTGCAAACGCCGCGTCGCCGTGCACCAGCAACGGCAGATACTTTGCCTTGCCGTTTTCGCCCGCGCGGTCCTGCTTGGCGCGCGT
>PLHN01000543.1:383-6312 GCA_003139975.1 Acidobacteriaceae bacterium | reverse complement strand
TGGCGTGTTCGTACTGCGCGCGCGCGATCGCAACATTGGTCGCCGAGGCGCGGGCGCTTTCCAGCGTCTGGCGAGCCTGTTGCACCGAAACTTCATCCCCGGTTCCGACGTCATACTGCGCCTGAACCAGTTGCAATACTTCTTCATCGGTTTTCACGGTGTCGTTCAGAATCCTCTGCAGTTCGTCCTGGCCCCGAATCTCAAAGAATGTTTCGGCGAGTGTCGCTTGTTCGAGCAGCCGCTCGCTTTCCAGATCCGCGGCGCTGACCTGGGCGGCAGCGCGGGCGCTCCGCACGGCATTCCGCACGCGGCCGAACAGATCCGGCGCCCATGAAATGTCGAGTGGCAGCGAAATGTCTGAAGTCGTTGCACCGCTCGAGCCGCCCGTCCCGCTGGCGCCGGGCAACAAGGTCCCCGACGAATGAGCCCGCGTGAAACCCGCTCCGATACTCACTGTCGGGTAGTACTGAGCGCGAGTCTCGCGAATTATCGCGCGGGCCGCGAGATAGTTCTCGAAATATTGCTTGATGGTTTGGTTGTTGATGTTCAATTGCTGTTCGAGATCGTTGAGCTCGGGCTGCTGAAACACTTCCCACCAATTGCCGCGCAGCATTTGATCCTGAGGCGAAGCGACTTTCCAGCCCTCCGCATCCTGGAAGTTGACGGGCGATTCCTTGTAGTTCGGGGCGGCGGGCACCGGCGCGGAAGGCTTGTGATACTTTGGCCCAAGGGTGCAGCCTGTCAGGCTGAGACACACAAGCGCTGCGGCCGCCATCGCGAAACTCATTCTTGACACGGACATCTTGCCCACGGACATCTTTGCCTTCCACGTCTGGCCGATTGCGATTTGGATACGAGTTATCATGCGGTGCCTTCTTCGGACAGCGGAGCCAAGGTGTCGCGCTCTTTGCCGAGCATTCGTAGCCGCAGCCGGTCCATAAACAAGTAAACGACGGGAGTCGTGTACAGCGTCAACAACTGGCTCACGATGAGCCCCCCGACGATGGAAATTCCCAGCGGTCGCCGCAACTCTGAACCGGTTCCCGTGCCGAAGGCCAGCGGCAGCGCGCCAAACATTGCCGCCATGGTCGTCATCAGAATGGGGCGAAACCGCAGCATGCAAGCGGTAAAGATGGCGTCGTAGGTCTTCATGCCCTGCTCGCGTTCGGCCTGAAGGGCAAAGTCAATCATCATGATGGCATTCTTCTTCACGATGCCGATCAGCAGCACGATGCCGATAATGGAAATCACGTTGAGGTCATTGTGGAAGATCAGCAGCGCGAGCATCGCTCCGACGCTGGCCGAGGGCAGCGTCGAAATAATCGTCAGAGGATGCACGAGGCTTTCGTAGAGAATTCCCAGCACAATGTAGACCGCGGCCAGGGCGGTAATAATCAGGAATTTTTGCGTGTCCAATGAACTCTGATACGCCTGCAGCGTGCCGGAGAAGTAGCCGTGAATGGTGGAGGGCGTTCCCAGCTTGTCCTGCATTTGCTGGATCAAGCGTGTCGCATCGCTGAGCGCAAGGCCTGGCGAGAGATTAAAGGACACGGTTACCGATGGGAACAAGCCGGAGTGGGCCACGGACAGCGGAGTCGTTTTCGTTGTGAATTTTGCGACCGTGTTAAGCGGCACGTTCCCATGACTATTTGGGAGATAGATATTCTTCAGCCCGGCCGGCGATTGCCAGTAAGGGGGCGCCACTTCCAGAACCACATAATACTGGTTTAGCGGCTTGAAGATGATCGAAGTTTCTTGCTGGCCGAACGCGCTGTATAGAGTCGAGTCCAGTTGCTGAGGGGTAATCCCAAGCTGAGCAGCAGCCGTTCTGTCGTAGCTTATATAGGACTGCAAGCCACCATTCTGCTGGTCCGAGTTCACGTCCTGCAGGCCTGGCACCTTTTTCATATTAGCCAGCAGAATCGGTCCCCACTTGTTC
This sequence comes from Acidobacteriaceae bacterium, assembly GCA_003139975.1. Lineage (GTDB taxonomy): Bacteria > Acidobacteriota > Terriglobia > Terriglobales > Acidobacteriaceae > Acidiflorens. The sequence continues at coordinate 4,373 of PLHN01000543.1, read as the reverse complement.
AGGTCGTCGACATTGTCGGCCTGAATCGTGTATTGGTACAGGGCGTTGCTGCCGCGGCCGCCGATGCGAATGTCCTGCGCCGCCTGCAGAAACGCCTGCGCTACGGGCAGCCGATTCAACTTTGGGCGCAGGCGGTTGATGATGTCGGCAGCATTGATTTTGCGCTGGTTCAAAGGTTTGAGGGCAATATAGATGAAACCTCCATTTCCGCCGCCCGAGTAAGCGTTCACGTGGTCGACTGCCGGGTCGGCTTTGATCACATCCACCAACTGCAGAATGGAGTTATCCATGAGCGGGAACGACGCGTCCTGCGGGCCTTGCACACCGCCCACGATGGCGCCCGTGTCCTGCTGCGGGAAGAAGCCCTTGGGAACGCGCATGATCAGAACTACATTGAGGGCGATCACCAGGATGAGGACGGTCAGCACCAGCCCCGGATTGTCGAGCACCCAACGGAGCGAGCGGCGATATCTTTCCAGTATCCAGTTAAAACAGCGCTCGTTCAGGCGATAAAGCCAGCCATGCTGCTCCTCGCTCTGGGTTCTGAGCAAGTGCGCGCACATCATAGGCGTGGTGGTGAGCGAGATCACCATCGAGACCAGAATTGCGGTGGAAAGGGTGACCGCAAATTCGCGGAACAAGCGGCCGACAATTCCGCCCATCATCAAAATGGGGATGAAAACGGCAATCAGCGACATGCTGATGGAGAACACGGTGAAGCCAATTTCCCGCGCTCCCTGAAGTGCGGCCTCGAACGGGGCCATACCCGCTTCCAGGTGCCGGGAAATATTCTCCATCACCACGATGGCGTCATCGACCACAAAGCCGGTGGAGATGGTCAGCGCCATGAGGGAAAGGTTGTCCAGACTGTAGCCGCACAGGTACATCACGGCAAAGGTACCGACGAGGGATACCGGAACGGCAACGCTCGGAATCATCGTGGCGCGCAGGTTACGCAGGAAAACGAACACTACCAGCACCACCAGGACCACGGAAACGATCAGCGATCTTTCCACGTCACTCAGGCTGGCGCGGATGGTGGTGGTGCGGTCGAATACATTGGTAATGTCGATTCCCGCCGGGATGGATGCCTTCAAGGACGGGATCGCGGCTTTCACGCGATCCACGGTTTCAATGATGTTGGCGCCCGGCTGGCGGAAAATGATGATCGTCACCGATTTCTTGCCGTCCATGTAACCCGCGGTGCGCACGTTTTGAACGGAATCGATTACGTCGGCAACCTCGGAGAGCCGCACCGCCGTGCCGTTGTGGATACCAACGATCAGCGGTTTGTAGTCCTCCGCAACGGCCATTTGATCGTTGGTGATGATGTCAGCAGTGGTGGTTCCGTTGGCGATCTGCCCGAGCGCAGAATGGGCGTTGGCGAGCCGCAAAGAATTTTCAACTTGGCCGAACGAGATTCCGTAGCTGTTCATCTGCGTGGGGTTCAACTCCACGCGGACAGCGGGCGAAGACGCGCCGCCAACGCTCACCTGCCCTACTCCGGAAATTTGCGAAATACGCTGCGCCAGAACCGTTGACCCGGCATCGTACATCTGGCCCTTGCTGTAGACATCGGAGGTAAGCGCCAGAATCATGATCGGGGAGTCCGCCGGATTCACCTTGCGGTAGGTGGGATTCCCGGGCAGGTTCGCCGGTAGGTATGTACGGGCAGCATTGATCGCCGCTTCCACGTCGCGCGCGGCACCATCAATGTTGCGGCTCAGGTCGAACTGAATGGTGATGTTGGTGCTGCCCAGCGAACTGGACGACGTCATTTCCGTGATGCCGGCAATGTGTCCGAGTTGGCGCTCCAGTGGAGTGGCGACCGAAGAAGCCATGATTTCGGCGCTCGCGCCCGGCAGCCCGGCGTTGATATTGATGGTCGGGAAGTCAACCTGAGGCAGTGGCGAGGCCGGCAGCACTGTGTAAGCGATTGCGCCCGCAATTCCAATGGCGACCGTCAGCAGCGTAGTCGCTACCGGCCGCCGAATGAATGGGCTCGAAACGTTCATGCTCTCTCCGGCGCAGGCGCGCCTTCGCCGCCCTCGTTGTTCTCGTTGCGCCCGAAGCGCTGCGCGATCTTGTCGAAGAAGATGTAAATGACCGGCGTCGTATAGAGCGTGAGCACCTGGCTCAGCAGCAGCCCTCCGACCATGGCGATGCCGAGAGGGCGTCGCAGTTCCGATCCGAGCCCCCTCCCGAACGCCAGCGGCAAACCGCCCAGGAGCGCGGCCATCGTCGTCATCATGATGGGCCGAAAACGCAGCAGGCTCGCTTCGTAAATGGCATCCGTGGAACTCTTGCCATGTTTGCGCTCCGCCTCCAGCGCGAAATCGACGATCATGATGCCGTTCTTTTTCACAATGCCGATTAACAGGATGATTCCGATGATGGCTACTACGCTGAGGTCTTGGCCGAACAACATGAGCGCCAACAACGCTCCCACGCCGGCGGAAGGCAACGTGGAGAGAATGGTGACCGGGTGAATGAAGCTTTCGTACAAAACTCCCAGCACAATGTAGACCGTCACTAGGGCCGCCAGGATCAGCAGCGACTCATTCGAAAGCGAATTGCGAAACGACGCTGCCGTTCCCTGAAAGCCGGTTTGCAGGCTCGGCGGCGGGTTGGAGTCGTCAGCCAGCTTGTCAATTTTGCTGATGGCCGTGCCCAGCGATGCCTTTGGGGCCAGGTTGAACGAAATTGTTACCGCCGGAAACTGTCCCTGATGTGTGATAGTCAGTGGCTCTTTCAGTAATTCGAGGTGCGTAAAGGCGTCCAGCGGGACCGCATTTGCGATCTGCGAACTCTTGGTCAGGTTAGTGGTGACGGTTGTTTGCGCCAGAGCTGTTTGCAGTGGAGCAAGCAGCGCCTGAGCCGGTGTAGGCGTGTACTGCGCCGATTCGGTGGCGGCGTTCGACCCGGCCGAGGCGGAACTCGAACTCGCGAACGAGGTGGCTGCTCCGGCTCCGGTAGCGCCCGAAGACGCATTCGATTGCAGAAAAATAGATTGCAGTTTGTCGGGGCTGGTCTGGAATGTTGGCAGCGCCTCCAGGATCACGTGGTACTGGTTCAACTGCGNNTACATCGTGCTGATCTGGCGCTGTCCGAATGCGTCGTAGAGTGCGTTGTCAATCGTTGCCGTCGCGATTCCCAGCCGCGAAGCCGTGACGCGGTCAATGTTCAGCGACACCGCGAGTCCACCGGTTTGCTGGTCCGTAGCCAAATCCTCCAGTTCCGGCATGTTCTTCATGCTCACAAGGAATTTGCCGGTCCATTCGTTCAATTCGTTTACATCGGGATCTTCGAGCGTGTACNNTACTGGTATTGCGTGCGGCTTACGCGGTCGTCCACCGTGATGTCCTGGACCGGTTGCATATAGACCTCGAAGCCCTGCACACGGTCGTGGATTTTCGGCTGTATGCGGCGGATGACATCGGAGGCGCTCAGGCCGCGGTCGCTCAGGGGCTTCAAGTTGATCGAGAAGCGGCCCGAGTTCATGGTCGTGTTGGTGCCATCCACGCCGATGAAGGAAGAAAGGCTTTCCACGGCGGGGTCTTCCAGGATCAGCTTCGCGACTTCCTGCTGCTTTTCGCTCATCGCAGCGAAAGAAACCGTTTCCGGCGCTTGCGAGATGCCTTGGATCACTCCCGTGTCCTGCACCGGGAAGAATCCCTTGGGAATGAAGATGTAGAGCGCGACGGTGAGAATCAACGTAGCAACCGCGACCAGCAGCGTAATCGTCTGGTAGCGCAACACTACCTTGAGCGTGCGGCCATAGAATGCGATCATGCGATCGAACATGTGTTGGGACCATACATAAAATCGTCCCTGCTGCGATTCCGGCGTGTGCTTCAGAATGCGCGCGCACATCATGGGCGTCAGAGTCAGCGAAACGACGGCGGAGATAATGATGGTCACGGCCAGAGTTACCGCGAACTCACGGAAGAGTCGCCCCACCACATCTCCCATGAAGAGCAGCGGAATCAG
>PLHN01000543.1:0-368 GCA_003139975.1 Acidobacteriaceae bacterium | reverse complement strand
TCGTCCACCACGAAGCCGGTGGAAATGGTCAACGCCATGAGCGAGAGATTATCCAGGCTGTAGCCCAGCGCATACATCACGGCAAACGTGCCCACCAGCGACAGCGGCACGGCCACGCTCGGGATGATGGTCGCCTTAAAACTTCGCAAGAACAGGAAAATAACCAGCACCACCAGCCCTACCGTAAGCATCAGCTCAAACTCTACGTCCCGCACGGAGGCCCGAATGGTGGTCGTCCTATCGGTCAAGATGCCGACCCGGACCGATGAGGGCAGGGATGTGGTGAGCTGCGGCAGCAGTGTCTTGATGCGATCGACGACCGTGATGATGTTGGCGCCCGGCTGCCGCTGAATGTTGACGATGACCGC
>PLHN01000545.1:5753-6796 GCA_003139975.1 Acidobacteriaceae bacterium | reverse complement strand
CAATACGGACACGGCGTCTGCTCGGCCAACGGCACGCCTTGTGATTGCGCCACCGCCGACCACTCCTGGGCCGTCACCGAAGAGCGCGATCGCTCCGGAGAATCCGACACATCCCGCTTCCTGGTTGCCGGAGCGGATCATTCCTGGTGGGTGCGGACCGAGCAAGGTCATCTGGCCGAGGCCATGCCGCGTGTTCGCGAGATTCTCAAGGACTCCGAAAACGCAATTATCGAATCCAACAGCATCCTGCGCTTTCTGAAGCCGGATCTCTACCTAACAGTGCTCGATCCCGCGACTGCGGACTTCAAATCCTCAGCCCAACAGTTTCTCGNNCCGCGCCGATGCGGCACTGCTGCACGCTGCCGCAAACTCCGCCGCTCCAACCTGGAAGCAGGTATCCCTGAAGCCCATAGCCAACGGCCCGACCTTCGCGATCCACCCGCCAACATATGTCACGGACGAGATTGTGGCGTTCGTGCGGACACATCTTGGTGGCCCCTGACCAGACATCTCTTGCACGCGGCGGTGTTCTTGATTGCGACGTTTTCGCGGGCGGGGACGCCCGCGCCACATTCTAGAAAATTCGGCTAGGTATACATCCCGATCACCCGTTCAATCGCCCGCCGGCACACGGCGCAAAACTTGTCGTAGCGCGTGAACATGATGCAATTCAGCTCTGGGCGGTAATACCCCCTTGCCTCATAATTCGCGCCCTCGAACGCGCCTACCTTCGCGGCGTACTTTTCCGAGCGAAACAGCGCTTCCTCTTTCTCGCGCTCTTTANNTTCGAACTCCTGCTTATGCCAAGGCGTTGGCAGAGGCGTTCCCGACTCAACCAGGTCCTTCCATTTCAAGTTCGCCGGATCGAGGAGCGCCGTTGCATTCGGCTCCCAGGGCTCGGTTCGCCTCTCCTGCGAAAGATATGACACGTCCGAGGTGTAGTACTCATCCGCCAGGCCTGCGAAGTGATGCCCGAACTCGTGCACTCCAACGTAAGACGACCACCCGTTGTCAATCGCGACCGTCGCATACTGATTGAAAAT
>PLHN01000545.1:0-5712 GCA_003139975.1 Acidobacteriaceae bacterium | reverse complement strand
CACAGCCCCCACACGTTGAAATCGTTGCGGTGCTCCTTGAACGGCGAGGCCGCAAACAGCATCTCCATGAACCGCCGCGCATCCTTTTCAAATTTCCTGCGTTCTTTCGCCGTGTACCCGTCGCCCAGCACCAGCAGATCGACCTTGGTCGCCGAATCGCCCATCTTCTGCAGAGCAAGCAGCGGCCCCGGGGAAGGCGGACGTGAGCTGTCGACAAACTTGTCCTTCGGATCCACCGTTGTCTTCCAAACCTCGTGAAAGCCCGCAGTCGGATCTTTCTCGTCGCGCTTCTTCAGAGAGATCTCGACCGGCGCTGCCGGGCTGGGAAAGCGCAGCGACTCCGAAAAGGTGCGGTTCGCATGCTGCGCCTCGTCGGTTGTTTTCCATTCCGCAAACGCCGAACTGAAGCCGCGCGAATAGAGAAGCTTTCCGCTTCCCTGCTCGCGCACCTCGAACATGTAGTTACCCAGCCCGCTCTCATCAATCGCCTTGGCGGGATTGCCGGGCCACTCCAGAGGCTCGAGCACCGTGCGATCGAGCGTGAACCACTCATCTTTGGAATTGCCGCCGTGGTAATAATCAACCCGCATGGTGCGCGGCGCGGCCAAGCTGAGAAGGGAAAACAGAAGGACAGAAGAAACAAGAACGAAGATTCGTTTCATGCCCGAAATTGTACTGCACAGGCGGGGGGCGACGGGCGCGCTCGCGCACATCAGAACGAAAAGCAGAACGCCGAGCAAGGCAGTGGCGACGCGGCACGTCTCTCACGCCAGCAAATGCGGCGCGACGATGTCGATGAACTCCCGCGCGGAGATGATCTTGGTCTTTTTCCAATGCCTTGGAAAGTGCTTTAGATTGCCGGTCACAAGATAGTCGGCGTGAGCGGCGTCGGCACACTCGAGAAAGATATTGTCATCGGGATCGCTTGTGACTTGCAGGGACTGGCCTGGCCGAACCGTGTGCGCTTGCCTGGCAATAAGTTGCAGCAACTGCTGCCGGAGTCCCTTTCTGATCCGGAGTTCCCGGCGTGCCAGCACCATGCCGTACTCCTCAAGAACCGGTGGGGAGATATACAGCCGAGCCGGCCGAGTCAGTGCAAGGATCAAGACGGTGCGCTGCAGGCCTTCCGGCTTCAGTGCCGCAGAGACGACGACATTGGTGTCCAGGACCAGGCGCAGCGGGATCATCGGCGCCTCGGATTCCGTGTGCGCGCGGCCTTAATGATTCGATCGATCTGCTTTGAGGACAGCCGGTCGGTGCGGTTGCGCTTCGACTCCTCACCGAGAATGGCAAGCACTTCGGGTTCAGGGGTAGCAAGGCGCACGTAATCCCGAATGCTAAGCAGCACCGCCCGCGGTGTGCCGCGCTTTTCAATCACCAGCGATTTGTGTTCGTCTTCGACCCGCTGCAGGAGCCGGCCGAAGCTCGATCGTGCATGGAGCGCTGAAACCACGACACTTCCGTTTTGGCTAGTCCGGAGCATAGGGTAATTGTACAGTTAGACAATTCGAAGTGTACAGTTCACAAATCGGAGCTTGTCAAAACAAATCACCTTAATTCGGACCCCAAATTACGCCCCTGCCTTGATCCCGACCGCCTTGTCGTTCTCAAACGCGATCGTCAGCGGCTTGCCGTCGTTCGCATAACGCAGCGTCCGCCAGCCGTAATCGCCCGAGCCTACCGGCACACCCGGCCCAAGCGCAAAACTGGATTGCAACTCACTCATCCCCTGCTGCACCTGGTGCGCGTCAATCGCTTTCCACACATCGGCGGGCCAGTGCTTGTAAAGCTCCCGCGGATCCTGGATGAAGAAAATGTCGTCCGAATAGATCTTGAACTCGCCATCCTTCTCGACCCCAATCGGCGCCGCATAGGCCTTCCCATCGAGCTCGAACAGAACCATCACCTGCTTAGTCCCGCCCGCCTTCGGCGGCACATCCGTCGCCACGTCCGTGATGGCAAGCTGCTCGAGCGGCCCCAGCGTTCCCGCCTCATGACCCCACTCCGCCCGATGCCGCGTGCGGTCCCACGGATAGTACGTAATCTGGCCGCCGAGCTTTACCCAGACCGGTTGCTTCGTCAGTTCGCGCGCCGACTTCAGATCGAACGGATGCAGCTTCTTTGGCGTAACGTAGTAATCCGCTTTGAGCGGCACTGCCTGCTTCGGCGCGACGTCTTCCTTCATGGCCTCGTGCCGTTCGTACACGATGTACGCCGCCCGCGCCCCGGCGATCACAATCCCCAGCGCCAACACGACCTGCAGCTTTTTCCGCGCCTCCGCATCCAATGCCATATCGATGAACCTGCGCTCCTTCGCCAATCAGGATTCTCGAAACATCGCTGAGCTAGACTAGGACCAACATGCCACTAACCAATGTTCCACTAACCCAGGACGACGTTCTAAGCGCCCTCAGGCAGTGCTACGATCCCGAGATCCCCGTCAACATCGTCGACCTCGGCCTGATCTACGACATCCGCCTCGACTCCGCGCCCGATAACCAGCAGGACGTCACCATCGACATGACCCTCACCCAACAGGGCTGTCCGGAGCATGTCAACATCAGCGCTCAGGTCAAATCGCGCGTCGAGCAACTCCCCGGCGTCCGCAACGCCACGGTCAATGTAGTTTGGAATCCCCCTTGGACGCCCGAGCGGCTGAGCCCGGATGCGCGGAAACAGCTGGGGATTGAGTAGGCAGTCCTAGCCAGAGGCCACTCGCGAAGTGCAAGCACAAGACGGTTTAACCGATGGCGGAGCGAATGCGGAACAGCAATTAGCAAGCATCCTTCAATACTCGCCTAGTTCCTCAAACGCCTCCAGCGCGCGCCTTTCCGTGAATTCGCCGATCTTGTTTCCGATCTTCATCGCCACATCCAGAAAGCGCGTTCCTTGCCGCACGTAGGAAGGCAGTTCCTCGCGGATCTTCTCAAACTTGTCTGGATATTCCGACGCCAGCACGGCGAGGCCAACGCTTCCCACCAGCACCGCCGCCGGACGTCTCCCCTTCATCAGCAGAAGGATCGCCGCGGCCGCCGATCCCGCAATCGCCGCCCGTTTCCAGTTCTCCATGTCTTCTCCTTGCCAGCTTGAGAGGATTGTAAATCACCCCTGCCTGTGATGTTCTATACTGCCGCGTTCAGCGTCATTACGTTTGAACTTATCACCATGGTGGCTTCCCTTATGATGCGATTTGCGCGCCCCTCGTTTCTTCTCCCTGTCGTCGCCTTCGCCCTCAGCATCGTTGCCTTCGGCCAGTCCAAGCCCCGAGCCCGCGATCTCGGCGTCCCGTTCGACGGCACGCCCGGCCCGCTCAACGCTATCACCGACGTCGCCGGCGTCGAGGTCGGGCATACCACGCTTATCTCGGGCGAGGGTAAACTCAAAGTCGGCGAAGGCCCGGTCCGCACCGGCGTCACCGCCGTTCTGCCGCGCGGCAAAGCTTCCACCGATGCTGTCTTCGGCGCCTGGTTCACGCTCAACGGCAATGGAGAAATGACCGGGACTACGTGGCTCGAAGACTCCGGATTCCTCGACGGCCCCGTGATGATCACTAACACCCACAGCGTCGGCATCGTGCGCGACGCGGTGATTGCCTGGAAAGTGAAGCACGGCGCGCCCGACATGGAAGGCTACTGGTGGTCGCTGCCCGTCGTCGCTGAAACCTGGGACGGCTGGCTCAACGACATCAATGGATTCCACGTCAAATCCGAGGACGCTTTTCACGCACTCGACTCCGCGCACAGCGGTGCGGCCGAAGAAGGTAACGTAGGCGGCGGCACGGGCATGATCTGCAACGAATTCAAGGGCGGCATCGGCAGCGCCTCGCGCGTGCTAGACGCCAAGAGCGGCGGCTACACCGTCGGCGTGCTGGTGCAGTGTAACTACGGACGCCGCGACCAGCTTCGCATTGCCGGTGTTCCCGTCGGCAAAGAGATCCCCGAGCACCGTGCTTACCAGAGTAGTGACGACATGGGCTCCATCATCATCGTCATCGCCACCGACGCTCCGCTCATCCCCACGCAACTCAAGCGCGTAGCCCGCCGCGCCTCCCTCGGACTCGGCCGCGATGGCAGTTACTCGGGCGACGGGTCGGGCGATATCTTTGTCGCCTTCTCCACCGCCAATCCCGGCGCTGCCAGCCCCACGGGCATTCACGATCTGAAAATGCTTCCCAACGACAGCCTGGATCCAATCTTTCTCGCTACGGTTCAGGCCACCGAAGAAGCGGTAATAAACGCGATGGTCGCTGCCGACACGATGACCGGCATTGACGGCCACACGGCGATTGCTCTCCCGCACGATCGCCTGCGCGAGGTGCTGAAGAAATACAACCGGCTGGCACAGTGAAGATATGACATGGAGCGACGGGCGCCCTCGGCTGTCCAAGCCGAGCCAAGCTCGGCGGCAGCCTGCGGAACGAGCATCTTTCAATGCGCGACAGCATTACCTTCGCTGCCCCACTATCGCGTCTTCGCCTTCGCCCGCAGGAAGACTACAATTCAGCAAGTGAAATCCTACCGGACTGAGCGCATCAAGAACGGCATAAAGTTCGCGTGCACGCGCTGTACCCACAGCGTCACAACGCTCGATTTCGATGCGAAAGCGGGCAACCTGCGCACCCAGGCCGCAGCCGCCATCAACCATCACGCCGCCCAGACGCACCACGACCCCACCACCGTTCCCTCCCGCGACGCAGAATTGCGCACCTCGCGCATCCAGGCTCAACCTCCGTACCAGCGTTAGCCCCGGGAAACGCACGCCTCGCTCCTGGCTTTGATTTTCCTGAGGCTTGACACCTGCCGCCTGAAAGCTGGGGCTAGTCCTTCACGGCCGCATCCGTGACATCGAGCCCTCGGTCGATGATCGCGAACGCTTCGCGCATCTGTTCCTCGCTAATGCACAACGGAGGATTCGTGAAGAAAGTGTTCCAGCGCACGAGTGTGTAGAGTCCGTGTTCGCGGCAAAACGTCCCGAGCGCTACCATTTCATCGGATGTGCCGTTGAATGGGGCCATGGGCTGGAGAGTTTTCTGGCTGCGCACCAACTCGACAATTCCGAACAATCCAATCGAGCGCACCGCGCCAACTGACCGGTGCTTGGTCAGTAAGTCAGCACCGAGAGATTTCATAACTGCGCCCATCTTCCGTGCGTTTTCGATCAAGTTGTCTTCTTCATACACGCGGATGGTCGCCAGCGCNNGCGCAGCCCATCGGATGCGAGTTATAAGTCAATCCGCCATAGAACACGTTGTCGTCGAAGTGCCTGGCGATGCGCTGGCGCATGCCAACCGCGCCGAGAGGGATATAACTCGAGGTAAGTCCTTTGGCCATCGTCATCAGGTCAGGAACAACTTTCCAGTGGTTGACGGCAAACCATTCGCCAGTGCGTCCGAATCCCGACATAACTTCGTCGGCAATCATCAGAATNNCCTTCGAGATATCCGTCAGGCGGAAGAAGAATGCCGTTGGTTCCCGTGACAGGTTCAAGAACGAAGCCAGCAATCGTGTGCGGGCCTTCCATCTGAATGGTCTCTTCGATCGTCGCCAGTGACGATTCGGCCGATTCCCAGCCGCGCTCGATTCCGTGATAAGGATCGAGCACGCGCACAACGCCAGGCATTCCCGGTTCTACAGCCCATCGCCGCGGATCGCCAGTCAGGCTGATGGCTCCAGCAGTTGCGCCGTGATAGGAGCGATAACGCGCGATGATCTT
>PLHN01000029.1 GCA_003139975.1 Acidobacteriaceae bacterium | reverse complement strand
GGGACAACATGATCGGTCACGACTCCGGCCTGGCCCAGTTACTCGATGACACCCAGCGGATGGCGGAGCGGAAGGCGCGGGAGACGGGCCGGCCCAAGGTCATGGTTTATGCCAATATCCACATTTCGCCGGACCGGTTTGGGATGAACGACATGAACGAGGCGATCTGGGAGGAGGACGGCAAGGACACTCCAGGGGTGTGGAACGGTAATTGGCAAGTGGGTAACGCGCGCAAAATCAAATTCCTGAGCGGAGAGAAGCAGCTTTGGCAGCCCCTGAAGTATGAGAACGACCTTTACCACTGCGGCCCGCGCGAGCGCTGCATCCCCAGCCCGGCCGAGCAGAAGCTTTCCATCGCCGAGGCCTATGCTTTCGGCGCGGCCACCTCGCGCAACATCGAGGGCCGATTCCTCTCCGCGCTGATCAAGGGCGACCCGGAGGCCCGGGAGGCCTGGACGGCCATCGCTCAATACAACCATTTCCTGGTCGAGCATCAGGAGCTGTATCACCAGGCGGAGCCGGCGGCGCGGATCGCCTTGATCTCTGCGGAGCCGCACAACCCGCTGGCCAACGAATTCCTAAAGGAGAGCGTCTTCTTCGAGACCAAAGTGCTCGCGCACCTGGACAAGGGAGTCCCCCTGGACCGGTTCAAGGTGTTGGTGATTCCGGCTGGCCTGCCTAAGCTCAACGCCGATCAAAAGGCCCGGCTGGATGCGTTCACCGCTGGCGGGGGCGTCATCATCAGAGCCAGAAAGTCTAAGTCGGGAATCGTGGCGCGCGCCGAAGCCGCGGCCGGAGGGCCTCGCCTCAGCCTGGAGCCGCGCGGCTACGTGCTGGGCCAGTTGACTCGGAAACCCGACGGCCGGACTCTGATTCTCCACTTGCTCAACTACGATCACCATGCCCCGGCAGAGAACGTGAAAGTCCGGCTGGATCTGGGCGGCCTGGACCGGAGCGGGCCGGTCGATCTGCGAGAAACCAACGACCTGAGCCGCTGGGAGGTGAGAGTCCTTTCGCCGGACGCGGCCCAGCCTCGGTTCGCTGGCCTTTCTATGCACGGGAGCGTCTGCGAGTTCACGCTGGGCCGGATCGAGCACTATACCGTGGTGACTCTCTCGGCCAGGCCGGCGCAGTAGTTTGAAATTGGTATTTTCACGATGCCCTTGAGAATGGCGGGAATAGATTTCCCCTCCCGGCACCAGCCTAAAGGCCGTAGATTGATGCCATTATCATTCTCGGCGCTCATGGATAAGCGACCTTACTCTCTGAAACACTGCATCAGCACGAACACGCCATAACTCAAGGCTGCTCGCCTACAAGTTCATCCCTCAGGTAGCGTCCAACGGCAATCTCCAGATTAAAATGCATTCCTTCACGTCGCAGCATCTGTCCCAGCGGTGATCGTTGTACGACGGCTAAGACTCCGGGATTCATACCAATCAGCCACAGTTGAACGCCATCCCGACTTTGCCTCTGCGCAACTTGTGCGAACATTTTGAGCGCGGTGTACTCCATGTCGAGGACTCCGCTCGCGTCCACCGCGACGACCCTCGGTTGCGTTTCCCTGACCAGCGGCTCGATCTTGTGCGCGATCTGTGCCGCATTGGCAAAGAAAATTGGACCTTCCGGCCGGAGCAGCAGAAGGCCAGGAAAACTTTCATCCTCGGGATGTTCCGGCGATTGCGGCCGGAATACGTTGGTTCCCGGTTTGCGCCGCAGGACATACACCGGAGGATCGGCCATGTGGTACGCCAGTGTGACCAGGGAAACGATGATGGCCACGATGATCCCCTTTAGTGTGCCGACGAGCACGACCCCTGCGAACGCCACGATCGCCCATGAAAATTCGGTCCTGCGAATGCTAAGAATTTCACGGAACTGGATCGGTTTAATGAGTTTGAAGGAATACACAATCACCAGCGCTGCCAATGCAGACTGCGGCATCATCGCAACGAGTGGAGCGAGGAATAGGATTGTTACCAGTGCCATCGCCGCGGTTACCATCTCGGCCAATTGCGTGCGAGCTCCGGCGAGGACGTTGACCGCCGTTTGCGTCGTGCCGCCGCCGCCCGGCATTGCACCCAAGAGCGCGCCTCCGATATTGGCGAGTCCTGTGGCAAGCAGCTCTGTGTTTGCTCGCGGCGCCGGCTCGTCATTTCGCGCGAAAGCTCGGCCGGCCGCAACCGTCTCCGTGAAACTCATCAAGGCAATCCCTAATGCGCCCGGCCACAGCACCGTTATGAACGAAAGGTCTGGCTTCACCAGCGACGGCAGTCCTGGCGGTATGTGGCCCACCAGTTCGACACCCCGATGTTGCAAATGCAAGAAGTACGCGCCCGTTATCGCAGCGGCCACCGCCAGCAACGGCGCCGGCAGTTTCGGCACGAAACGCTCCATGCTCAGCAGAAACACGATTATCGTCAGCCCGACGGCCAGCGTTGCTAACGACGTTTTTGGAAGGTTGTGAACTGTTGAGAGGACGTTCTGAACAAATGTGCCTCTTGGGAAGTGGATGCCAAGGATCTTCGGGATCTGGTCCACCACAATGACCAGCCCGATGCCGGCTCTGAAACCAACGAGCACCGGCTCGGAGATAAAGTTCGCCACGATTCCCAGGCGCAGCAGGCGCGCCAGCAAAAGTGCGGCTCCCACCAGCAGCGTCAACGTCGCTGAGGCTCTCAGCAGGGCCGCAGGGTTGCCGTTGGGCACGACCTGCCCCAACTGAGCGGCGGTC
>PLHN01000461.1 GCA_003139975.1 Acidobacteriaceae bacterium | reverse complement strand
GGTCCCCAGAAATGTTGGAGAGTAAGAGTACGCAGTACGACTCCGTATCATAGTTGTTAACAGTAGAAGGGGTCAAATGCGGGTAAATTGAATTATTTGTAGCCGCAAGCCAAAAAACCAGCACCTTAAGGGTAATAGCAACGTGGATGCGCTCGTAGCAGCTTTTCTAATCAGCAGTACGGCAATTTTATCGGTCGGCCTCGGCGTAATGGGGGCCTACTACGCAATCACCGCGATCCTGGCAGCTTTCAACCCGGCTCACCCCTCCCGCTTCCTGGCACATTTAGCACCCCAGCAAAGCCAAGCTAGCGGCGACTAAGCCGAGCCTCTCTTTAATCCAGCTTCGTTGGTGCCTTCGGGGCACTTTCCTTGCAACGGCCTATTGCTGAGGAGGAGGCGTGGGTGCGGGAATCATCCCGGGCGGCTCCATGTTTGGCTGCTGCCCCTGGCGCATCATCTGCAGCAGCTGTTCCGGAGTTTTCGGCCCCGCATTGGGCTGGTTGGGATCGCTTGGCTGCCCAAACGGAGTGTTTACGGCGGGCTGCGCTACGGTNNCGCTGCGCTTGATCGGAATCGTCTGCGTTGCTGTCGTCAGCCTCGTCCCCAGTGTTCTCATCGCTATCGGCAGCCGCTTCGGGCGGCTGCGGCGCGGAAGCAAGCATCTGCTGGCGAAAGGGCTGGACAGGCTGCGGGACCGCTGGATTCATAGCCTGCGCGTTTTGCTGAAAACCGCCGCCCGTCGCCTGAACCTCCCCGGATCCTGGCTTGGGCGTCAGCAGGATGGACTCGACCGCCGAGGGATTGGAAGTCGACCCCAGCATCACGTAGTTGAACTGCGTGCCGTTCAGAAGAACGGCTAGAACGTCGCGCGGAGCGCCAGGCCCAATTTCGGTCACAACGCGTTCGGGGGCGCCGTTGGCGGGAAGGTCAATCGATGCCCCGGTCAACTTCTTGACCTGCTTCAGAATCTCCCCCAACGTCGCATTCTGTGCCAGGATCGTGAGCAAACCGTTCTGATAGGTCACCTGGGGCGCGCTTTCTGGAAGCTGGGGCAGGGGAACCTGCTGCAGAGGACCAGCCGGCAACGGCGGAAGTACAACTGGAGGCGAGTCTTTCTTCTTGTGAGGCCGGTGGTGAACAGTGGGCGCAGTCCCTGGCTGGGTTGCGGGGGGATCGTCGGCCCGGGCCGGCAGTGCAACTGCGGCCAGCAAGAGCGCGGCAACCAGCGATACGATGTATATGCTTCTGCGCAGCATTAGAGATCTCGCCTATCCCCTAGCGGTAAAAACCGCTGTACGGATCGAATCAGTACCCTGCTCGATTTTACCATTCCTCTAGGAACGACAAAGGCGGCCAATTCTTGCACTCTTTCGCCGGAAGACGACGCCGGCCCCGGCCAGACCACCTTCGGGTCGCCCGGAGCAACAATTCACCCCCTTTTGGGCTGCGGGACCAGGATCACGGCGCGTAAAATGCGGACGGAGGCTTCTGCTGTGAGGAATGCTTCTCGAAGCAGTCTACGAAAACAAAGTCTCTCGCCGAAATGCTGGGAGCCCCGCGAAAGCCGCGCGCTCCAGGCCACCATGAGAACGGTAGTCATGCTAGTGCTGTTGACCATCCCCGTTCTCGCTCAAACCTGCATTAGCGCGGCCGATATGGAACCCCCGGCCCGAACGGCATTGGAAACGGCCGCGAAGCGCTTTTTCGATATGTCGGCGCGAGGCGATGCCGCGACGATGAAACAGAATTCGATTCCGTCCCTCGCGGCAAATTTTGCCGGGGTCGAATCGGCCCTTAAAGACAACCAAACCGCTCTCTCCGGCGGCAGCGCATCTGTTCGCCCACCATTTCTGCTGAACGCGGAGGGCGCTGGGCCGCTGGCGCACGCCGAGTTCTTGTGCGGAGTTTTTGGCCCCTCGGGCCAAACCAGCCACAGTGCGGTGTTCGTCTTCAACGACCTCCCTCCGGGCAAATATGCCATCACCATCCTCGACGTAAGTGGTGGGAAAAAACCGCTCACGCTGACGCTTGTCCTTGAGCAGATTGGCACCGAATGGAAACTGGCCGGCTATTACGCCCGCTCGCAGCAAGCCTGCGGTCATGATTTCGCATGGTTCGTGCAACAAGCGCGCGATTTCAAAGCCAAGTCGCAAAACCACAACGCCTGGCTCTATTACCGCCAGGCCATCGCGCTCGCCTCGCCCGTCGACTTCATGAGCACGCAGGCCACCGACAAACTCTACGACGAGGTTCAGTCCGTCCAGCCCGCCGACATGCCCGCCGATGGCAATATCCTCGACCTCAACGCCGGAGGCAAGACCTACCGCTGGATCGCAATTTTCTCGCTGCCGGTAGGTGACGACCTGGACGTGGTCGTGAAGTATTCAACCGCCGACATTTCCAACACGCAAAAAACGTTCGCGGAGAATACGCAGGTAATCAAGGCCTTGGTCGCAAAGTTCCCCGAACTGAAGACGGCCTTCGCGGGAGTAGTGGCGCGCGCCGTGGCTCCCTCAGGAGAAGACTACGGTTCCCTGCTGCCGATGAAGGAAATCAAGTAGCGGGCGCTTTGAAGGATATGGCCCCCGTGTACCCGGTTTTGGCGTGCCGGAGCAACACCCGGAGAGTTCCCGTCTGCAAGACAAGCTTCTCAAATCCAGTCGCTATCTCGGAAGCGGACTTTTGAAACTTGCCAGATCTTCATTCGCGTCGGCCGCAGGTCGGATAGCAGCAGCCGTCAGATATTTCTTCATGCATCGCACGCAGGGGGCATAGCCTTCCCGCATGGCTTCCCGGGCCGGAATGGTTTGCAGCCTTGCCTTGTCGTGGATAAACGTGCACCCAGCCACGTGAAAGGTCTTCCCATCTTCCGCCACCACCACCATCATGTCCTGAGGTATGCCAACGGCCCGTTGAGCTTGCTCTGAGCGCAGGTCGGGCTGATTTGATCCAAACGAACGCGCCACCTCGAAGGCCCCAGACACAAGCACGGCAGCCGCCACTGCCACCATCCATCCGAAAAAGCTTCTCCTGCTGCCAGACATGTTCGCCTCCAGCCTGCGTTCCAGACGCCGGCTGAAGCCCAGTGGCACTTCGAGCATTCGCTCGTCCCCGTACAACTGGATTACGTTGCGAGTTCCATCCAGGACCGCGGCACATTGCCTGCACCCACGAACGTGTTCTTCCATGGCAGCGCGCAACCCCGGTTCGACTTCGCCATCGAGATAGTTCGAAACTTCGCGCCACACTTCTTCGCAGTTCACTACNNCCCGTAGACCAGGATCAACGTCTTCTTCAAGGTAGTTCGAAATCTCCCGCCAGACTTCTTCGCAGTTGACTACCATGGATTGGTCCCCTTTGCAAAAGACAACGAGCTGCTCCAGGCCCCGCCGAGCCCCGGCGCCAGGAGGTCGCGCAGCATAAGCCGCGCCCGCAGCAGACGGGTTTTTACTGAGGCGGTTGAAATTCCCAGCACTTTGGCTGTGTCCTCAATGCTCAACTGCTCCATGTCGCGCAGAACAAAGACTTCCCGGTAAATCTGGCCCAACGAGCCCAGCGCTTCCGCCAGCTTCTCCCGCACCTCTTTCCGCTCCAGGGTCTCGGAAGGAATTTCCCGCCAGTCGGCAAAGTCGCGTGGTTTATAACTGCCTTCCTCACCCTCGCCGTTGGCGATCGGCTCCATAAGGCTGGCGTGCTCCTTCCTTCTTCGCATACGCGCCTCATTGATGGTGATCTGGATGAGCCATGTACTGAACCTGGCCTCGGCACGGAACTGCCGGATGTGTTTGAAGGCTTTCAATGCGGCCTCCTGCGCGGCGTCGTCGGCATCGGC
Source organism: Acidobacteriaceae bacterium (assembly GCA_003139975.1). GTDB lineage: Bacteria > Acidobacteriota > Terriglobia > Terriglobales > Acidobacteriaceae > Acidiflorens. The sequence goes on along the minus strand of PLHN01000461.1, from coordinate 12,864 downwards.
TTCGTTGCGCAGGATGGCAAACGCCGCCGCGTAAACGCGGCGCTCGTAAGGACGGATCAGCTCGTAAAAAAGCTCGCGCTCGCCGTCCCGGACACGCTGGATCAGCTCCCTTTCGCGGAGTTGTTGCGCCGGATTGTCCAGCGGACTCACCTCTGCAGCCATCGCCCCCTACCGCAACCTAAGAGTCACTGCCATCGCAAACGACCGCTACTTCGCGACATATTCCGGGTCTTTTTTCCATCCCGTCAACATGGAAACAAAGTTGTTCCAACCATGGAGCACGACCATGACGAGGTGTCCAAATACGAATGCGAGCATTGCCCACATGATCAGAAAATGCCAGAGGCGTGCCAGATGAAAGCCGCCCATCATCCACGCCAGCCAGGAAAACTGGATCGGTTTCCACACCGCAAAGCCGGTTGCCACCGACAGCACACCCAATACAATCACCGACGTATAGGCATGCTTCTGCAAGGCGTTGTAAACGTCGCGCACCGGAGGCTTCGGGCCGAAGAAGAAGTAGTGGCGTGCCATGGGCCACACTCCGGGAACATCCTTGGGCACGAACAGAACTTGCTTGTAGTGGCCGCTGAAAATCTGATAGGCGAGATAGAGCAGGCCAGTGCCGATGTAGATCCACACAAAGGTCAGGTGCCACTGCAAGGCCCCGCCTAACCAACCACCAATAGCGAGTGACTTGGGCCAGTCGATCAAATCTTTCTGAGAAATTTTTGCGCCGAAGCTGGGGAAGGCGCGAAAGATTTGCAGGCCGCTCCCCGCCATGACGAACAGCGACACGGCATTCACCCAGTGGCAAAGGCGAATGACGAACGGGTGCTCGTACACCGCCTCAATCACTTCGCCGGTCTTTGCGTCTTCGATTGTGAGCGCCTGGGTCGACATGAATGTGCTCCTCGTAGTTACAGCCCGTAAAACTCCGAATAACCCTGATCCTCCCAATAGCCCACTCTGTCGAGCACATTGGTCACCTTCAAGTCCGTAAGGTATTTGGCCTGTTTGTACCCGACTTTGGTCGGGATCTGGAGGCGCAGCGGGGCTCCGTGTTCGCGCGTCAGCGGCGCATCGTACATCTCATAGCAGAGCAGCGTTTGCGGATGCAGGGCGGTTGCCATATCGAGAGATTCGTAATAATCGTCAGCGCATTCCACCGTGATAAAGCGAGCCGTCAGATCGGCTCCGATCGTTTTCAGGAAATCGGAAAGCCGGGCGCCGCCAAAACGCCCGATCACATCCCAGCCTTCAACGCAGACATGCCGGGTGTTTTGTGTGATCTTGGGAAGCGCCTGAATCTGGGCCAGCGTGTAATCGCCGGGCCTCTGCACAGCTCCGGCGACTGTAAGCGACCATCGGTCGAAGTCAACCTGTGGATCCGCAACATCGTAGCCGTTGATCGGGAACTTTTCGGCAGGAGTAAGTTCCGAGTCGGCAAACGTCGTCGCCAGATGACCAGAACGAAAAAGCTTCGCCGAAAACCAATCGCTAAATCCCAGGCCAGCCTTGAGGAGCGGTTCCTGGAGCTTGGGGATGGCGAACGCGCCCAAGGCTACCACCGGCGTCAGTTTCAGCAATTCTCGCCGGCTTATGCTCTTAAACCTCCGGCTGTTGATACGGGAATCCATGGAATTGCTCCTTGCGGAAGCTAACTTGGTCACAATGAGATTCCTGGGCTGCGGAAAAGTTACACTGAACGTGCACTTGGCGCCACACGGGATCATTCCGGATTCGCCCACCCCACGTTGGGCTGACCCGTATTCTCGTGGCTAAGTATAACGCGCCGAAGAGCGCAGCCACTGTGCTGGAGATTAGCGGCAAATCCACACTAAAGAAATACCGCGATAAAGCAAGGAGCCTCGAAATGAAGTTCGAGAAGATCCGGGTGGAGTGGATGCACGGCGAGCGAGTCGCGCGCATCACTCTGGCTGCTCCCAAGGCAAATATCGTCGATCTCGCAATGACGCGCGAACTCGATGCCGCTTTCGCGCAGTGCGCCGGACGTCCCTTGAACGCAATCGTGATTTCCGCCGGCGGGCCGCACTTCAGCTTCGGCGCGAGCGTGCAGGAGCATCTTCCCGAACAGATTGGCGAGGCTCTGCCAGCGCTGCATGCGCTATTGCGGCGAATTCATGAGGCGCCTGCGCCGGTCATTGCGGCGGTTCGCGGGCAGTGCCTGGGTGGCGGATTTGAAGTGGCGCTTGCCTGTGATCTGGTGATTGCCGACCGGACCGCGCAGTTTGGCTCTCCCGAAGTAAAGTTAGGGGTTTTCGCCCCGGCTGCCTCTGCTTTATTGCCGGTTCGCATCGGGCAGGCGGCGGCTGCCAAGCTCCTTCTGACGGGGGCCTCCATTACTGCCGAGGAGGCCGCTCGCTGCGGGCTCGTCGCAAAAGTCGTCGACGACCTCGATGCTGGGCTCAATCAGTGGCTGGAATCGGACTTCCTGCCCCGCTCCCCTTCTTCGCTGAACTATGCCTGCCAGGCCGCGCGGATGGCTATGGCTCGCGCGTTCGGCGATGATCTGGCGCGCATCGAACACTTATACTTATCCGGCCTGATGAGCACTCCCGATGCCGTGGAAGGAATTCGCGCCTTCCTCGAGAAGCGCTCGCCGCAGTGGGCTCCCAACCAGGGCGGCAAGCATGAGAAGCTGGTATAGGCATAAATTCAATGCAGAGAAAGTGCTTACGGAGTTGATCAAATGCGCGCCGAGATCGACCAAGCCATCGCTTTGCTAAAACGCGGCGACAACGACTCGCTTGAGAAGGCACTGGCGCTGCTGCAAGAGTCGGTATTCGCGTTCGGCATGCGCGTGTGCGGTCAGCGCGAGGATGCCGAAGACACGATGCAGGAAGTCCTNNGACACGATGCAGGAAGTTCTGGTCAAGGCGCTCCCTTATCTGCCCAAATTCGATAACTCCAAAGCTTTGACCACGTGGCTATATAAGGTAGTGAGGAACCGCTGTTTCGAGAGTCGGCGCAAGAGCAAGTTCGCGCCGAACCGAGAACTGTCACTCGATGAGTTGATGCCTGATCGGGAGGAATTGGAGCGGTCGGATGCGCTTGCCAGTATCAGCCCAGAGGGTTCGGCCATCCGTGGCCAGGAAGGACGGCGCTTGCGTGAGGCAGTCCGAAATCTGCCGCCGCATTATCGGATTGTGCTGGTGCTGCGCGACATGGAAGGCTACACGGATGAAGAGGTCGGGGAAATTACTGGTTTGCGCCCGGGGACAATCCGCGTGCGACTCCATCGGGCTCGACTGTTTGTCCGGAAAGAGTTAGCAAAGGGGGACGAAAGAGCCGAGCGCGCGGCTGTGGGAAGAAGGCTGCGTAAGAAAACGGGAGTCCCGTCCCGCCCCCGGCATTGCCGCAAGATGTTTGCGGGACTTTCTGACTATCTGGATGGTGAGCTCGACGANNAGAGGCTCACCTGAATGGCTGCGAGCCTTGCAAGAAGTTCTTGCGCAGCCTGGAGGCTACCATCCAGCGCTGCCAGGAATCGCCAGCCGAATGCCCTGATCGTGCGCGCGCCAGCGCCCTCCGAAAAGAGCTTCTTGCTACCTATAGCCGGGCACTGGCAACTGGCGCGAAGTAATTGAATCCATAGCTTTTAGTGACCCTATCTGAGGGAATCAGCCTGCCGCGCTTCCTCCGTTCTTTTCTTTCCTGTAACAAATTCTGCGGGTTTGCATTTATTCGTGTGCTCCACAAAAGGAGCCAGAGAAGGAGTGCCATGATTTCCGCAAGAGTTGAACTGACACAACCGCTGGCGCAGCAGAGACAGTTCGTTGCGCGCACGGGCAGCGAACACAATTTTCTGCTCGACGACGGCGCCGGGGGAACGGGTCCCAAGCCCATCGAACTGGTCGCAGCCGGGTTGGCCGGTTGCACGGCCTTTGACGTGATTACGATCTTGCGCCAGAAATACCACCAAAAAGTAACCGGGTATGAAGTGCGCGTGGAAGCCGATCAGGCCGAACGGCCTCCCCAGGTATTTACCGCGGTTCGCATTCATCACGTAGTACGAGGCTTTGACATCGGCGCGTCTGCCATCGAAGAGGCAATTCATTTGTCGGAAGAGAAGTACTGTTCGGTCGGAGCGATGATCAACAAGACCGCTGCCTTCCACACCACCTTTGAGATCGTGGCTGAGACAACCGATTGGATAAATTCCGCGCAGCCAGCAGGGGCGCAGCACTAAAAATCTCCCATGCGTCGGTCATTACTCAGATTCGATGGACTTGCTCTAGCTGCGGTCGTCCTTGGCGCTGCGGGTGCGGTATACGCACAAGCAGCGCCGGACGCCTCCATCCTCACGTTGCCGCAGGCGGCCAGCATTGCCTTGGAGAAGAATCCACTGCGAAAGGCCGCTCTGGCGGACAGCAAGGCAGCATGGGCCGGAGTGCGAGAAGCGCAGTCGTTTCTCATGCCGCATGTGAGTTTTTCCGAACTGGCCACCCGGGGCGACGATCCCGTGTATGTGTTCGGCAGCAAACTGCGCCAGCAGCGCTTCACGGCAGACAACTTCGCGCCTCCGCTGAACAAACTGAACACTCCCCCGCCCTACGGCGATTTCACGACGCGCTTTGGAGGCACCTGGAATCTGTTCGACTCGTTCGCTTCCTGGCATGGGATCAGCCGTGCGAAGGAAATGGACGCCGCGGCGACGCATCAACTTGAGCGCACGGATCAGGAGATTCTGTTCCGCGTGGTGCAGGCGTACTACGGCGTGCTGCTTGCCGGCAAGCAACTCGATGTCGCCGAACAAGCGGAGAAAACGGCCAAGTCCATCCTGGACCGCAGCCAGGTTCGGTTCGACGCTGGGCTGGTTGTGGAGTCGGACCTGCTAAGCTCACGGGTTCGGCTGGCGAGCAGAGAGCAAGAACTGATTCGCGCCAGAAACAATTTGGCGCTTGCCAGAGCTCGCCTCAATCTTGCCATGGGCCTGCCGGCAGACGCGGTATATCAGCCTGCGGATCCTCCTGCGGACCGCAATCCTGCTGTCGCTTCCCTGCCAGACGCTGAACAAAAAGCCCTCCAGGCCCGCCCCGACCTCAAGCGAATCCAAGCGCAACAGTCTGCTCAGGAATTGAGTGTGGCCATTGCAAAATCGTCGTTCGGCCCTCGTCTGAACGCCTTTGCGGGATGGGAACTGGACAATCCAACGTTTCTTGCAGGAGGCGGAGGAACGAACTGGCTGGGCGGGATCGAACTGCAGATTGACCTCTTTCAGGGCGGGGCGAAACGGGCAGCTCTGTCGCGCGAACGCGCGATCGCGGAAAAAATGGCGGCGCTGAAACAAGCTGCGAACGATGCGGTGCGACTGGAGGCTCGCCAGGCCTACTACGACCTCGATTCGAGCCGCCAGCAAGTGGAAGTGGCACGCACCGCGATTTCGCAAGCTCAGGAAAGTTTGCGCATCGACCAGGATCGTTATGACGGAGGCCTGCTGACGATTACCGACCTCCTGGGCGCGGAAGAGGCAACGCGCCGAAGTCAGACTGACTACTGGGAGGCCCTCTACCAGTCTTATATCAGCCACGCCAACCTGGAGTTGGCGAGCGGCACTTTGAATCTGCAATCCTCGGTGATTATGCAATGACTCTGATGCTCGCTCGAAATATGCAAAACGCGAAGAAATCCTTACTGGTTCTAACCGTCGCGCTCTCCTTCTTGATGGTTCTGACGGCGGCGTTGGTCGGCTGCTCCAGCGAACATGAAACGGTCAGCGCCGCGCCGGAGACCATAAGCAACGTCTCGGTAGTTTCCGCACAGAAAGCAAATGTCCCGGACCAGGTGGAAGCCGTGGGCACGCTGCAAGCGGCCCAGACCAGCCGATTATCCGCCCAGATGATGGGCAACATCGTGGAGATTCGCGCGCGCGAGGGCGACCACGTTAAGCGTGGGCAGGTGCTGGCGATCCTCGACGACGCGCAGCCGCACGCGGCGGTCGACCGCGCTACGGCGGCCGATCTGGCGTCGCAGCAGGAAATCGCCGCGTCCGATTCCGACTTCGCGTTGGCGGAAGCAACATTGAAGCGCTATCAAACCTTGTTCGACAAGAAATCCGTCAGCCCGCAAGAGTTCGATGAGGTCAAGGCGCGCTATCTGGCGGCGCAGGCACGGCGTAATATGGCGCGCGCTGGCCAGGAACAGGCCAAAGCCGCCGTGCAGCAGGCGCGCACAGCCCTTGGCTATACCCGCATCCTGGCGCCATTCGATGGCGTTGTGACCGAGAAGAAGTTCGACCTGGGCACCTTGGCCAGCCCCGGAATGCCGATCTTCACCCTCGAGGATACCCGCCGGTACCGGCTCGAAGCCACCGTCAATGAGACGGATCTCCGCTACGTGCGCATGGGACAGCAGGCTTCCATACTGATCGATGCGCTCGGAGACCGCGAAATGAAAGGCAAGGTGGTCGAGATTGATCCCGCGGCGGACCCGGCCAGCCGCAGCTTTTTGGTTAAGGTGGAGTTGCCCTCCGATCCCGCCCTCCGTTCGGGCTTTTTCGGCCGGGCGCAATTTCCACGCGGAGAGCGTTCCGCGCTTCTGATCCCGCGCAGCGCCATCATTGAGCGCGGCCAATTACAAGGCATTTACGTTCTCGACCAGAGCAAGATCGCCGGTTTGCGCTACATCACAATCGGAAAGCCTGCGGATGGGAAGGTGGAAGTACTTGCCGGGTTGCAAGCCGGAGAGATGCTGATCGCCGATCCGGGCAGCCGCGAACTTAGCGGCAGGAAGATCGAGTCGCGCTGAATCTGAGAGAAAGCTGCGTCCGAGAGAGAGAAGATGAGCGCTGGCAACAATAAACCGCAAACCGGCAATGCCCCGCATCCCGCCCTTCGCCTGGCAGGACAAATCGCGCACACTTTCATTGATTCCAAGCTGACTCCCCTCATTATTGTCGCCGCTCTGCTTTTGGGTGTGTTTGCCATCCTGCAAACCCCGCGCGAGGAAGAACCGCAGATTATCGTCCCGATGCTCGACGTTTTCGTGCAGATGCCGGGCGCATCCCCCGAGGAGGTTGCGCAGCGCGTCAGCCTGCCGATGGAAAAACTGCTGCGCGAAGTGCCGGGCGTCGAATACATCTATTCGATCAGCCATCCCGGCATGAGTATGCTGATCGTGCGCTTCTATGTTGGAACGAAACAAGAAGACGCGGTCGTCCAGACTTACAACAAGCTTTACTCCAATCTCGACCGAATCCCTCCCGGGGTTTCGCAGCCGATCATCAAGGTCCGGTCTATTGACGACGTTCCTATCATGGCTCTTACGCTCTGGGGCCAGAACTACGACTCCTACCCGTTACGGCGAATCGCCGGCGAGTTGGAGGATTCGCTGAAGCGGATCGATGACGTATCGGAGACGGCGATCATCGGAGGGCAGCCCCGCCAGGTGCGGGTGGTGCTCGATACTCAACGTCTTGCAGCCTATGGGCTCACGCCTGGGGCAGTCGTCGGCCAACTGCACAACGCGAACAGCCGCGAACTGGCTGGCAGTTTCTCCCGCGACAACCGCGAATTCCAGGTAGAAGCAGGGTTGTTCTTCACGCGCGCCGACGATTTGCAGCAGGTCGTGGTGGGAGTCCATGCAGGACGGCCGGTCTATTTGCGGGACGTAGTGGAAAAGATCGAAGATGGGCCGGCCGAGGCTGACAACTATGTGCTCTTCGCGACCGGCAAAGGTGGTGCCGGGACAGGGCTCCGCCCCGCCTCCACACAAGAGTACCCAGCTGTTACCATCACGCTCGCCAAGCGCAAAGGCACGAACGCCAGTATCATCGCGGATCACGTTTTGGAAAAAGTGAACGCGATGCGCGGGTACCTGCTACCCAGCGATCTGAACGTTGCCGTCACACGAAATTACGGCGAGACGGCTAAAGACAAGTCAAACGAACTCCTCAAACACCTGTTCATCGCAACTCTCTCTGTGACGCTGTTGATCGCCTTGGCACTGGGCTGGCGCGAGTCAGGCGTGGTCCTGCTGGCCGTGCCAGTAACTTTGGCTCTGACGCTGGCGATCTTCTATCTCTTCGGCTACACGCTCAACCGCGTAACGCTATTCGCCTTGATCTTCTCCATCGGCATTTTGGTCGATGACGCAATCGTCGTTGTCGAGAACATTGTTCGCCATTTCCGCTTGCCGGCGAGCCGCGGGCGCGCGCTCGTTGACGTCGCCGTCGAAGCCGTGGACGAAGTGGGCAATCCCACGATCCTCGCGACCTTCGCGGTGATTGCCGCGATCCTTCCCATGGCCTTCGTCCGCGGACTGATGGGTCCCTATATGCGCCCCATCCCCGTCGGCGCCTCGGCGGCAATGGTGTTCTCGCTGATCGTGGCCTTTGTGGTATCGCCTTGGGCTGCATTGCGGCTCCTGCGTCATTACGCCGGAGATGACGGACACGGACACCACGAATCCGAGGGTTGGACCACGCGCCTTTACCGCCGCATCATGAACCCGCTGATCCTCAATCCGCGGCGACGCTGGATATTCCTCGGCAGCGTGGTCGTGCTGCTGCTCGCGGCCGTCGCGTTCGTCCCGTTGAAATGGGTACGCGTCAAGATGCTGCCCTTCGACAACAAGAGCGAGTTCCAGGTCATCATCGATATGCCCGACGGCACGCCGCTCGAGCAGACCACACGCGTGGCTCAGGCGCTGGGGCGTTATCTTGGGCAGCAGCCCGGAGTCATCAACTACCAGATCTACGCCGGCACCTCCGGACCCTATAACTTCAACGGCTTGGTGCGGCACTATTTCCTGCGACACCAGCCCAACCAGGCGGATATTCAGGTAAACCTGCTTTCTCGTCATGAGCGCAAGGCGCAGAGTCACGCGATCGCACGCCGGTTGCGTCCCGAACTGGACAAAATCGCGGCACCGTTCGGCGCCCGTATCAAAGTCGCCGAGGTGCCGCCGGGCCCGCCAGTGCTCGAAACGCTTGTCGCCGAAGTGTACGGCCCAGACTATAAGGGCCAGATCCAACTCGCTTCTCAGATCAAGCAGGTTTTCCAGCAAACACCCGGCGTCGTGGACGTTGACTGGTACGTCGAGGACCCGCAGACCAAATACGATCTGAAGGTCGATCTCGACAAGGCGTCTTTGCACGGAATCTCCGCAGCTGACGTCACCCGCACCTTGCAGATCGGACTCGGTGGTGCCGATGCCGGCTTGTTGCACGATCCGCAGTCTCGCGAAGACATCCCCATCGAAATTCGTTTGTCGCGCCCCGACCGGTCAAGCATCCAGGACCTCGCTAACCTCAAGCTGCCGACTCCTTCGGGCGCGAAGATTGCGCTGCAGGAACTGACCACTCTGCACCAAACCACGATCGATACCAGTATTTATCGCAAAAACCTTCTGCCGGTCGTCTACGTCACTGGCGACGTGGCGGGCGAAGAAGAAAGCCCTGTGTACGCGATCCTCAAGATGAGCGACGCGATTGACAAGATCAAACTGCCGGATGGCTACTCGGTCAAGCAATACAAAGGCACCACCATGCCCGAGCGCACCGACCGTTATTCCATGAAGTGGGATGGCGAATGGCACATTACGGTCGAGGTTTTCCGCGACCTTGGCTTGGCTTTTGCCGCGGTGCTCGTGCTGATCTATGTGCTCGTCGTCGGCTGGTTCAAGAGCTTTAAAACGCCGCTGGTGATCATGGCGCCGATTCCGCTCACGCTCGTCGGCATCCTTCCCGCGCACACGCTGATGGGGGCCTTCTTCACGGCCACTTCGATGATCGGATTCATCGCCGGCGCTGGCATTATTGTCCGCAATTCGATCATCCTCGTGGATTTCATCGAACTGCGGCGCGCGCAGGGCATGTCGCTCGAAGAAGCCGTCGTAGACGCGGGCGCCGTACGCTTCCGGCCCATGCTCTTGACCGCCGCGGCCGTGGTGGTTGGGGCAAGCGTGATTCTGTTCGACCCGATTTTCCAGGGACTTGCTTTATCGCTGATGGCCGGCGAAGTAGCTTCCACCGTGCTGTCGCGCATGGCCGTTCCGGTTCTGTATTACATGTCGGAGAAACGCGGGTGACCGCTCCGCCGGCACACTGGCACTTTCCTGAAATGTTGCCGCATGCGAAAGAACCGCAGGCGATGTTCCGAAGAACACGCACGACCCAACAAGGAGAACTTGACCATGACAGTAGAACGCGGTCTTCGATTGATGGCAGGAACCTTCATCCTGCTTTCGCTGGCCTTGGGACATTGGCTTAGCTCGTATTGGTATCTGTTCACCGCTTTTGTCGGACTCAATCTCTTTCAGTCCGGGATCACCAACTGGTGTCCGGCCATGCTCGTGCTGAGGAAGTTGGGACTCCGCGATGCCTCTGAGATTGATTCGAAAGCATAGAACGGTGCTCTATCGAGGTTTGACATGCGCCCGCAATAGGCCTATGGTCATGATTGAGCGCTCTTTGTCTTCCGCTCCGTCAGATCTCCTGAGCTAAGTCAGCACATCTGAAGTACTTCTCTCTTAGTGCGGAACCAACCAGAGAATCCCGTGGGTTTCTGGCGTCAAGGTGACTATGAATAGGCGACAATGCCTGGAATGCGGTGGCGAGTTGGTGATGGCGTTCCATCCGAGCGAAGGCGCCAAACTCAGCTCTGGGGCGGAGAACCGGAGACCAAGTTCAACGTGGAGATGTGGTACGTGCGGGCATGCGTTCACCGCTGAACAACTCCGGGCGGGCAAACGGGCAAGCTTAAGCATCGCCGGACAGGCATAACACTGAACGGTATTTCTTTAGCGTCAGGCTGAGCATAACCAGTCCAGCAAGGAGGATCAAGGCATGGAGAATGCAGCGGAACAACAACCTGCAACGGAAGCAAAGCCACCAAACCCGGTTTCAGTTTTTCCGACAGCGCCCATCAGTAAGCTCGCGGCAAACAGAATGGCCAACAAACAGCGAAAGAAGAGGGCGCATCGTCGCCAGTTGCGACGGTCCCACACGAAGGGGTAGCGGCCATCCAACCATCCGTCAGGGTGTGCCCGAAAGGGTTCGCGCAAGCTCTTCACACGAGCTCGTTTGAGCACGACGCACAAACAGGCGCAAACCTTTAGGCCGATTCAGCTGCCGGACTGAGGTTGAGTTCTCCTCTAGTCGTTCGACGCGGCGCGGTGCAGGCGATCTTGCACTGCCTCCCACTCCGGTTCGTTTGGAGGCAGGTCTACGGCGATCCAGTCGGCGTTGGCTTCGTCGGCTTGGTGGAGCTTTTCATAGAGAGCGGCGGCGTAGTCGGCGGCCGCGGTTGGCATCTGAATAGTCGTAACGTTCGGGCGTGTTGCGGCGTGCGCGTGCTGCAGGTAGATTCCTCTGCCCTGTTCGGGCACCTTTCCATTCGACACCAATAATAGGAACGTGAGCGGGCTGTAGTGACGCGCGTGCATGCCGGGCGAGGGGTGTGCACCGGCCGGCACCTCGTGCCCCAGGGCTGCTTGCACCGACGCTATGGGGCCGATCAGGGACTCGAGCGCTTGCCGCGAGATTCCTCCGGGGCGAAGCAGGACGGGCTGCGGCCCGGCGAGCGAGAGCACGGTGGATTCGATCCCGACCTCGCAAGGGCCTCCATCGAGAATGTAGTCGACGTCGTTGCCGAGGCTGCGGCGGACGTGGTCGGCGGTGGTGGGAGAGAGTTCGGTGAAGCGGTTGGCGCTGGGCGCGGCCAGGGGAATGCGAGCCGCCCAAATGAGAGCCCGCGCCACCGGATGCGCAGGCATGCGCAAGGCAACTGTGGGCAGGCCTGCAGTGACGATCTCAGGCACGCCAGGCTGTTTCCTGACGACCAGCGTTAGCGGGCCGGGCCAGAACATGCGGGTCAGGCGCTCGGCAGCTTCGGGCCAATCGGCGGCCAGCAGGGCGATCATTTCCGTTGACGCTATGTGGACGATCAGCGGGCTAGTCGGAGGTCGGCGCTTGACGGCGTAGATTCTGGACACGGCGCCGGGGTCGAGGGCGTTGGCGCCTAATCCGTACACGGTTTCGGTGGGAAAAGCGACGACCCGTCCGGAGCGGAGAAGTTCGGCGGCGAGCTTGATTTCGTCCGGAGTGGGCATGAGGCGCACAAGTCATTTTAGATTCTTGGCGGCAGATGCAGGGAGGTCAGAGTCAGGGGGCAGATTGCAGAAGTGGAAACCCAAAAGCGAGGTCCAAGCAAAACCAAATGCTGAAGCACGGGGGACACAGGGGAAGCGCGGACAGGAGTCGCGCCACAGTTTCTCAGCCGGATTTGGGTTTGCGGCGCTCGCGGAAGCCTTCTATCAAGAGATAGAGAACGGGAATGAAGAAGAGATTCAGGATGGTGCTCATGATCATGCCGCCGAAGACCGTTGTACCTACGGAGTGGCGGCCGTTTTCTCCTGCACCGCTGGCGGTGACTAGGGGAATGACTCCAAGAATGAATGCGAAGGAGGTCATCAGGATGGGACGGAGACGGATGCGGGCGGATTCGACGGCCGATTCGAAAATGTTCATGCCGCGCTCGCGGAGTTGCTCGGCGAACTCGACGATCAGAATGGCGTTCTTGGAGGCGAGGCCGACCAGCATGACCAGTCCGACCTGGCAGTAGACATCGTTTTGCAGGCCGCGCGTCCATTGGGCGGCGAGAGCGCCTAGGAGCGCCATGGGAACGGCAAGAAGAATGATGAACGGGAGCACGAAACTTTCGTATTGGGCGGAAAGCGTGAGGTAGACGACTACGACTCCGAGTGCGAAGAGGATGAGCGTCGTGGAACCGGATTGCAGCTCTTCGAGCGAAATACCAGACCACTCGTAGCTGTAGCCCTGCGGCAGGGTCTTGGCGGAAAGCTCCTGCATGGCGTTGATGGCCTGGCCGGAGCTGAAGC
>PLHN01000042.1:1565-2683 GCA_003139975.1 Acidobacteriaceae bacterium | reverse complement strand
TTGAGACGGCCGTGGACGAGTCCTTTGGCGTGCAGATACGAGAGCGCGTCCAAGGCCGGGCCGAGCATGTCGCGAGTCTCCTTCGGTGTAAGAGGCCGCTCGGAAAGAACGTCCGCGAGAACTTCGTCGGCAAACTCGGTGACCACGTAGAGGCAAGGGACATCGTCGATCTGGCAACGGCCGTGCGTATAGACCTTCATCAGATTCGGATGGGACAGAGCCGTTGCGGTTTCCCATGCGGCGGCGCGAGCGGCCGCGTCTCGAGAATCCGCGGGAATAAGTTTGATGACGGCTTTTTGCGAATGCTCACCCAGCTCGGTGAGAAACACACCGGTCGCTTGAGAACCGCCAAGCCATCGAAGGAGGGGAAACCGGTCATCGGCGAAGCTCCCGACCCACTCGCGACGGACTGCCTCTGCACTCATGGTTTCGATCATACGACCCAACCTCATGGATCATCTTAGCCCTGAAAGCGCAGATTCAATCCGGGTTACCAGACACTTTAGTAAGGGTATGGAGCCGAGGAGCGGTGCGGGTTTTTGCTGTTTCTTTCCCTGTGCAGCGGGCAGTAGGGCGTAGAATTGCGCTGGTTTCGAAATCGAATTTCCCGACGATCCAACCATCAGGATTCCACTCATGAAGAAGAACCAAATCGCAATCCTGCTTTGCCTTTTGGCAGGCGTGGCCGGCACGGCGCTGGCCCAACCAGCGAAGTATCCGTTCAATAATCCATCGCTGCCGATGGAGAAGCGGATCGACAATCTGCTTTCGCTGATGACCATCGACGAGAAGATCAACTGCCTGGGCACGATTACCGGCGTGCCGCGGCTGAGTGTGATGAGCTACGGCAACTCCGAAGGCATTCATGGGGTGGTGCAGCGCCAGGCAAGGGGTAAGCGCGAACCGATCACCACGACGCAGTTTCCGCAGCCACCGGGAATGGGCGCGTCGTGGGATCCGGAACTGGTGCGCGAGGCGGCGGGAGTTGAAGGCTACGAGGCGCGGTTCATCACGCAGACGGCGAAGTATGACCGCCAGATCCTAATGCTGTGGGGGCCGCAGTCGGACCTGGGCCGCGATCCGCGATGGGGCCGTAGCGAAGAGGTGTACGGCGAGGA